>CAYGVN010000007.1:12300-19146 GCA_964353445.1 Candidatus Woesearchaeota archaeon | reverse complement strand
AATTTATTTTTTAAATTTGCACGCTTTGCACATCAGACCTTTTACAATTGCCAGCAAACCAAGGACAGCAAAAATTTCCCACCAAGGCAAACCGAAAAACAGCATAGCTGCGGCAATTAAAAGGCCGATTCCTATCATTACCATTCCAAATCCGTGTTTCTTTTCATCCATTTTATCCTCCCTTAATACTTTTTATATAAATAATCCTTCAATTCCTTTATTTTAATTCTTTTCTGTTTCATCGAATCCCTTTCTCTAACCGTAACTATGCTGTCCTTCAATGTCTGGTGGTCGACTGTGATGCAGAAAGTATTTAAATATGGGCAGTAATATAAGATACTATGAGTAAAAAATTTAATCTATTTTTATTACACCAACGCTACGACGTTCATCCCAGATCTTGGATTTGTTTAGGCGGTAACGAGCTTGGACGGATAATAGGACAGTTAGAAAGTGACATTAAAAATAAGAGAGGTATTTGTAGAGAAAAAATTTCAGAAATGCTCTCTAAGAAGTTAAACTGTAGTAAAAACGTAATTAAACAACTATTTCAGAGTAAAAAAGCATTTTACCCGATACCATTTATTCTAGAACTTTCAAAATTCCATAGTAACAGTAAAAGTTATTTACAAGAAATTCTAAAGCACGTTAAATTTCTTAAAGTTAATTCTGCTAGTGCGGTACCAGTTATTGCTTTAAGCAAACTTTCAGAAAACTTTTGTAAATTTTTGGGCGCGTTTATGGCGGATGGCAGCTTGAGCTATCAAATTGTCATTGCTACAGATCATAAAGAAAAAATTAGTCGCATTAAAGAAATGCTTTCAAGTTTTAAACTTAAATTTTCTGAGGGGTATTCAGTTTCGAGAAAGGAATTCTTCATTAGCTTTAATATTAACAGATGGAATAGTAATTTTGTTGAGAAGCTAATTACAAATTTATCTAAGGAGTTTAAAATACAAACGCATACCAATATAGAACTTAGCGATGAACACAAAAGTAACGTTGAAGCTTTCAAAACATGGATTAAAACATGTTTTGGCCTAAAGCCAACATCTTTTAGAAAGCGTGGAAACGCGTGGCGTGTTATTTTTTCAAATAAAATTTTGGGACGTTATCTTGTAACTTTTTTTGACATCAGGCCAGGTTATAAGACAGACATCGCTAAGGAGCCCGCCATGGTCCGGTATGCTCCGTTTTCCTATAGAAAGGCCTTTGCAAGGGGTGTGCTAATGTTTGATGGCGGTGTAACAATATCTGGAAATATCGTTCTCAGCTCTAAGAGTAAAGCTTTGGTAGACTCTATAGCAGACATTTTTAGTAAAGATAGTTTAAGCTTTAATAGGCGGATTTCGAGAAGCAATTATATAATATACACTCATAAGAATAACAATAAAAATAAATTGCTAAATTACTTCGAGCCAGCTACCTGGAAAGAAGTGCGATTAAGAGAGACACTATCAACAGTTAAGGCAGCAACTTTCCAAACCTACAGAACATATAGTTCTAATAAATTGACAATCAAGAGTTTACTAAAAGAACTCGGGAAGGTCGGAGCATGCGATATAATTTATTTGATGCACAAATTTAAGTGCAGGCACGTTACTGTTACAAATTACCTGAGGATACTTAAAAATAGAGGGTTGGTTTCTTTAAGTACGTCACCACGAAAACTTAACTTAAATGCCATCTCTAATAAAACAACAGTATTTTTAGAAAACGATTTGCATAATTTAATTTTCAATCAATTGAAAAGGAAATTTAAACGCTATGACAAAGCCGCTGAATATTTTTGCGTACTTAAAAGCACATTCTCTGCTTGGAAGGTAAAGAAAAATAGAATTCCTCTCGACATAATAAAACAATTTTGCAACAATCTTGGTTTAGACTCTTATAAAATAATTGATAATGTTCAAGAAGTTGATAGAAACGTAGTCGAGCTTATTTAACTAATTTTCCTGCTTTGTCAAATTTGATAGCATCTGCATAAAGTTTGTATAAAACATCTGGCAAATCTTTTATCTTAACTCTAATCTGGCGCATTGTGTCTCTATCACGTAGGGTGACATCGTTATTCTTTAAAGATTCGTAGTCTACAGTTATAGAATAGACCACACCCACTTCGTCTACCCTTCTATATCTTTTGCCGATTGAACCAGATTCGTCATAAACACAGTCATAGCAGCCCCTCAATAAATCATAGACCTCTGTTGCAAGCTCCGGAATTTTATCTTTGTTGACTAATGGAAAGACTGCAACGGTGTAAGGAGCAATTTTTGGGTCTAATTTCAGGACAATTCTCGTTTCCTTGTTAACTGTTTCTTCGTTATACGCATTATCAAAGACTGCAAAAACAGTCCTGTCAACGCCGAAGGAGTTTTCCCAAACCCAAGGCAGAACTTTTTCTTCTCCGTCAATTACAGATAAATCCTGGTTACTGCCTTTGCTGTGCGATTTCAAGTCGTGATCGCTCCTGTAATGATTTGCGACTATTTCTGTCCAGCCTAATGACGTTAGAATTTCAAAATCCCACGCAGATTTCGCATAGAACGGCTTTTCCTCAGGCCCGATTTCGCGAAGACGCATGTTTTCTTTTTTTATTCCAATGCTTTCATAAAACTGCATCAGCAATGCAAGATAGTAAGCTTCAATTTTGCTTTTGAAATGTTTTTTACTCAGTGCATCTTTGACAGAGATTTCAAGAATCTTATCTTCTTTTCCGAGCAGCGCCAGACGAACTTTGTAATTTTTATATGCTTCAACCTTTTCGAATTTATCTTCGTTTTTTGGATTGAAGAAAACTTCAGCTTCCATCTGTGTCGCCTGTCTCATCCGGAATAAACCCTGTCTCGGCGAAATTTCATTCCTGCACATTATTCCTACCTGGGCGATGCCTATTGGCAATTTTGCCCTCATTGCATTGAAAATCTTTTGGAAATCAACAAAAATCGACTGGCATGTTTCAGGCCGCATATACATCAATTCTGAATCCTTTAGCCCATAGAGCGTCTTAACCATCAAATTGGACATCTTTACTTTTGTTAATTCGCCTTTGCATTTTGGGCAATGAATTTTATTTTGCTTGATTAATTTATCAAATTCTTCCGGCTTCATAGCCTCAGGAATAATTTTTTTAGTTACGTCTTGTATTAATTTATCGGCGCGGTATATCGATTTGCACTTAGCACATTCTGTCAAAGGATCTTGAAAGCTTGACAAATGCCCTGAAGCTTCAAATACCCTTGGCGGCATTATAGGCGAGCCATCAATTTCTAACATTCCATCCCGCTCTACAAAATTTTTCCTCCACATCTCTATTATATTTCGCTTCAATGCAGCTCCGAGCGGGCCATAATCATAAAATCCTGCTGGCCCATTGTAAATTTCTGAAGCTGGGAAAAATATTGCTTTCCTCGCTGCCAAATCCATTAATTTGTCGTATTTGTTCATTTTAGATTTACATTTATTCGGCTATTATAAAAGTTTTGAAGAGTAAAATTTATATATCAAGAAGGAGATAAATTAAATTATGAAGTCATTTCATATTTGGGATTTTCCAGATTCTATTTACGTTCTGCTTAGAGACAATGCTAAAGAAGAATTTTTCAAAGAAATGTACAATAAATTTGGAAACCGAGAAAGATATGCCAAATTTTTAAATTTGGATCCGAGCACAGTTAAAGAATATCATGAAGGTTTTAGCGATAAAGACAAAAAGAAATGGATTCAATACGTTCCTGTTCGAATTCTTAAAAAGTCTAAAAAATTTTTATCTCCAGAAACAAAAAAGCTAATTGAAAATAATATATTTGCATATCGTTCAAGAGCAGGTTCGCCGATTGAAAATCCAATTTTACCAATAAAAGAATCGCCTGCTATGTATCGACTTTTGGGTCATATTTTTGGAGATGGTAGTGCGACTAAAAGACATGTTCCTTATTATGCTAATACCTGCAAAGAATTAAGAGAGGAATTTATTAGAGATCTGCAAATTTTCGGACATATCAAATGGACGGCGCGCACATTAACAGTGCCCATCGTAACGTTTCAAAAGGCAATAACACACGTTCTCGCTCATATTTTTGAAATTTCATTTGATAAAAAAGATAAGCTTCCCGAGAGAGTTTTCTCAGCACCAATTGAATGCAAATGTGCATTACTAAGAGCTTTATTTGATGATGAAGGAACTTGTTCGCATAATATCGCTATTGGAATGAATGGAGAATGGCTCGTACGCGATATTAAAAAGTTATTAGAAAGCATTAATATTAATTGTGGCAAAATTTCTTTTACTTTTAATAAAAGTGGAAAAAAATATTTCATCTTGCGAATTTCTTCAAAAAGTGATGAACGATTTGCGCAATTTGTTGGATTTTCTCACCCTAAAAAAGCTGAGAATTTGAGAGCGGCGATAAAACGTAGATGCAGAAAACAAAGATGTAGATCAATCGAAGAAATAGAAAATCTTATCCTCTCCTACCTTAAGGGTAAAGACAAAGTCGGGACAATTTCTATAGCGAACGAATTAAACTTGACAATAGGGCATGTCCTAACTCATCTTAAAAGAATGGAATCAGATAAGAAAATAAAATCTTCAATAGAAAAAAATAAGTATTTTGTATGGTCAAAAATTTAAGGCTTCTTCCAGTGGACAAGGTAATAAGTACACTCCCCCTCTTCATCAACCACACCTATTAATAATTTCTTTCTTGTTGAATGCGCCACCCTGTTCATGGCAGAGAACTGCCTCCAAGTATATTTATCCCCTTCTGCTGCACAGAACAGCACCCACTTGGCGTGCGCCTGCCCAGGCTTGACTCCTCTTGGATAAACTCTGTAGTCAGCTCCGAATTTCAGAGCTGTCTTGACAATATATCCTCTTGTACGAATATCTCTGTAAACTTGATATCTTGTCCAAAAGCCGGCTTCTGCCTTGTTTGCTTGGGTTACAAAGCTGTCAAAGCCCAGCTTTTTCTTTCCATACAGCACATCCAGCTTTTTTCTTTCAAGCAGATAGAGAGCTTCTGATAAAGAAAGCTCAACTCTTTTTTCCTTCACGCCGTGTATTTCTCCGAAAGAAGAGCGGTTATAGAACTCAAGGGCCTTTTCGTAGTCCTCTATAATTACCACTTTGTTTCCAATCAAATGGCCTTTCATGGGCTCTTTGAGCTCAATTTCAACTACTATATCTTTAGCCTCAGCAATTTCCGGCTGTTCGATTAATTCATTTTCCTTTTTTGACATTTTACTAGAACACTATGCCAACCAGCTTAGCTAGCCAGCTTTATAGGTTCTTTTCACCAGGTAGCTCAAGCTTTTTATAGTTTAAAAATTTAACTTTAATCAAAGGAGCTATACCATGAAGATAGTGTTTTTAGGAACAGCTGCAACATTTCCTACAAGGGAGAGAGCGCACACCTGCGTTGCTCTTGCATTGGGTGCAGAGACTCTTCTCTTTGACTGCGGAGAAGGCTGCCAGAGGCAGGTATCAATAGCCGGGCTCAGCCCGATGAAGATTTCCAAGATATTTTTGACTCACTGGCACGGAGACCACGTATTAGGGTTGGCTGGCATGCTGCAGTCATTTTGCATGAACAAACGCGGCGCTCCTTTGCATATTTTCGGCCCGAAAGGCACAAAAGAGCACCTAAGCTATATGCTCAAGGCATTTGAAATAAAGGTCGGCTTCAAAATTATAGTCAATGAAATTGATATTAAAGATTCTAAAAAAATAGACGAGACAGATGAATATGAAATCTGGGCAGCTGAGATGCAGCATACTGTCCCCTGCCTTGCTTATTCTTTTGTGCAGAAGCCGAAGATAAAACTGAACATTGCTTATCTGGAAAAATTCGGCTTGACAAGACACCCGATTCTTAAGAATCTGCAGGAAGGAAAAGATATTGTCTGGAAGGACAAGAAAATCAAAGCTTCTGATGCAACTTACCTGAAGCCTGGGCAGAAAATAGTTTACGCAGTTGACACTCTGCCGAACAACAACCTTGTAAAGCTGGCAAAAGATGCAACTTACTTTATCTGCGAGGCAACATTCATGGCTGAGCTGAGAGAAGCTGCTGCTGAGAGAGGCCACATGACTTCCAAGCAGGCAGGCAGGCTGGCCAAGAAAGCAAGAGCCAAGCAGTTAATCCTGACTCATTTCAGCCAGAGGTATAGGGATATACAGCCACTTCTAAACGAAGCAAGAAGCATGTTCAAGAACACAATTGCTGCAAGGGATTTTTTAGAAATAAAAATTTAAAATTAAATTAAATCAGTTTGCTAAATTCTCCAGCAATGTAATTACAAATTCTAAGTTCTTGCCTTGCTGTTCATAGAATTTTGTGTATTTTTCTTTGTATTCAGCATTAATCTGCTCAGCTTTTATTTTAGCTGAATCCTTTGTCTCCTTTCCATATTTGCTCATTAAGTTTTCAAGAGGACGCATCAATACATAAGGTTTATTTTCAAAGTTATAGTTGATACTTCTTAGATAATCAATTTTAGCTTTAGTTTTAACAGTGTTCCCGGTGAAAATCTTACAATTACAAGCATCGGAAATATTAATTTTTTCTTCTATAAACAAATAAATTTTTTCCCAGAACTTATTTTTTAGTCCGAGAGCATTAATCATTTTATTTACATCCCCCTCAATTTCGTTTATATATCTAATGTTACGATTGATTGTTTTTGGAGAACTGCCAAGTAATTGAACTTGAGAGTTTATTTTTTTCTTGCTTATACCTTTATCAAGCAAATTCTGATAATGTTCATTAATTGCCTCTGGAGACATGCCAAGCAATTCAGCTCGAGAAGCGATTCTCTTTTTGCTTACACCTTTATCAATTAAAT
>CAYGVN010000007.1:11944-12200 GCA_964353445.1 Candidatus Woesearchaeota archaeon | reverse complement strand
TCTGATAATGTTCGTCGATTGTTTTTGGAGAACTGCCAAGTAATTGAACTTGAGAATTTATTCTTTTTTTGCTTACACCTTTATCAATTAAATTCTGATAATGTTCGTCGATTGTTTTTGGAGAACTGCCAAGTAATTGAACTTGAGAGTTTATTTTTTTCTTGCTTATACCTTTATCAAGCAAATTCTGATAATGTTCATTAATTGTTTCCAAAGGAATGCTAAGCAAATGAGCAGCATTGGATGCTATTTTCTT
>CAYGVN010000007.1:0-11844 GCA_964353445.1 Candidatus Woesearchaeota archaeon | reverse complement strand
CTTGCTTAGCCCTTTATCAATTAAGTTCTGGTAATGTTTATTGATTGTTTCTGGAAACCAACCAATTAAGTAAGCATAAAGAGCTATCTTGTTCTTGCTTAGCCCTTTATCAATTAAGTTCTGGTAATGTTTATTGATTGTTTCTGGAGACATGCCAAGCAATTCGGCTCGAGAAGCGATTTTCTCATCTGAAATGCCTAAGGATTTTAAGAGAGTATAAGCAAAGCGCATTGTTTCAATCGGTCCTAAATTATCTCCAATTTTTTCTCTAAGTCTTTCTAAATCCAAATCAGTTGATTGGATATAGGCTTCCCTTTCATTTCTCTGCTTTTTTGAGATTGTCATCTTCGAGAGTATAAGCTCTCCTGAAGCTTGTTTTCTAGTGCTACTTACTGGTTTTTATTTATAAAGCTTGCTATTTGTTTGCTTGAGAATACAGAATAAATCAAAATAAAAATTAAGAATTATTCCTCTTTCTTCTTTTTGTCTTCGTCCTCGTCTTCTTCCAGGAAATCCTTAAACTTCTGGGCTAATCCTTTTTTGTTCTTGTTATTTTTGTTGCCTTTCTTCTGCTTTGGCTTTAGGACTATAACTCCTGCAATGATAAAGAGGACAATCAGTATTGTCAATGCCCAGAGCCAGTTTGCAACACCGTATGTCTGCTCAAACAGGAATTCTTTTGCGCCTTCCAGGCCGGCGCTTATGCTGGCGCCTGCTCCTGCTGCTGCCCCTGAAATCCAATCTCTTGTTCCTGAAAATTTTTCTCCAAGGCCGGCAAAATATGCTCCCAAGCCTGAGAAAGGATTTTTTAATCCAGATAATTTTTCAGTTATCTGCTCTCTCGAGCTTTCATTTGTTGTTTCTTCTGTAACTTCTTCTTTCTGCTCTGGAGCTATTACAATTACATCAACAGAAGCTGAACTTGACACTGTCCCGTCTTCCAGGCGTGCAGAAACTGTTATTGGATACTTTGCCTGAGGAGTTGCTTCTGGAACTGCAACATATAAGTAAACTGTCTCTGCCTGCCCTCCTCCGAGAGTTATTGAAGCAGGGTTTAACTGTGCATAGCTTGCTCCTGTTCCTGAAATTTCTAAATTATAAGTTGATTCTTCTGTTCCTTTGTTTTCAACAACTATCGGCACAAGAGCGCCTTCGCCGTATGCAACTTCAACAGCAGTCAGAACAGCTGTTGTCTTGACACTGAAGCAGTTTGTTGCATCAGCTATTGTAATTGCTATATCATCAGAATCATATGTTGCGCAGGAATCCTGAGACATTGCCTTTACTTTAATTGTGTACCTGCCTGGAGCAACGCTCTTTGGCTCTATTGCTAGATTCAGCATCTTGGCTGTTCCGCCTTCAAGCTCAACAAAGTTTTGGTCTATAGATGCCCAGTCTGCTCCGCTGACGCTTACGGCATAGTGCTCTGTCCACTGCCCTGTATTTCCCAAATTAACTTCATATATTTTTTTGGTAAATGGGCAGACAGTATCTTCCTGCTTGCTTATTTCAAAGGATGTAGAGTGGCATGTCAGCACATTTGCTGTTATTTCTTTTTGTGTACTGACTTCTCCGAGTTTGCTTTCTACGCCAACTGTTACATCAAACTCTCCTGAAATCCCGTATTCAGGGAAAAGCACTAAATTTGTATTTGCAGAGCTTCCAGCTGGCACAATTAATTCTGTGTTTTCAGCTGTTGCCCAGCTTGGGCCGTCCACGCTGAAAGTGTATGTATTTTCAGCTGTGCCTTTGTTATTTATCGTCAAAGGAATTTTAACTTCTGACTTTTCACAGAATGAAAAGTAATTTTTAGCCGGCATCAGCTCAAAATCATAGCAAGGCAGAGATTCGAATTTCAGCTTCTGCCTGGCAAGAGCATTTGAATTTTTTGAGGCAGCAGTAATTGTCAATCCAAAGTTTCCTGTTGCATCACATGCAGACTTGACAGTTGCTGTGATAGTTTGGTTTTCGCCGGAGGCAAGCTTGATATTTTCATCAGACAATGTTGTCCAGTCAGCTGCTGTGCCTGTAGCGCTGATAACAAAATTCTCAGTGTACTTGCCTGTGTTTTTCAAACTAAGAGTATATTCTGCTGGCACGCATGCGCATGTGCTGGCAGAATCTTTGGCTGCTGTTAATTCAACTGAATGGCAGTCCAATACCTTTACTTCCAGCTCAACTTCTTTGGTGCCTGCATTATCAGAATTAACAAGCACGCTTAAAGGATAGGTTGATACAAGAGCGCCGGATGAAGGTGTGGAGTATATATATACATATTCTGTATCTCCAGGCTCCAAGCTAAAACCGGCAGGAGCTGCTACTGAAAATGACGCTGCATCTCCTGATAAGCTGATTGTAAACGAATCGGTATCGCTTCCTGTATTTGTAATCGGCAGGATAAATAGCGCTGAATCTGTTGCACAAGCAGATTGGCTTGTCTCAACATCGCCTATTTTATAGCCGTCTGCTGCTGAAATTGTCGGTATCACTAACGCCAAAGCTAAAAGAAACACCCCTATAAGACTAAATTTATTCATCTCACACCTCCAAGTATATATCTGAGTTAATTACTCTATACTAATGATTGATTTTTGTTACTTATAGTGGATAATTCCTATATAAATAATTTTTGTAGCCTGTTGTATATAGTTTTAGAATTAAAATAAATTAAAATAAATTTAAAAAAACGTTAAAAAATAAATAAAAAATTATATATTTTTATGTTTCTCTACTATTGTATGCCAAAGATTTGCTCTAAACCCTTGTCTGTATTTAACAGGCATCCGTGTATTTATGAATTCTTCAGCTGCTTTTGCTTTTTGGTTAAGCTCTCCTTTGTCTATGTGTCCGTTGCCGACGTACGCATAAAAAGCTTCATACGGATTTACGTTTATCATTTTTATCACCTCTTTAGAAATTAATTAGAATTAAATAATATTAAATTAAAAATAGACCTTTTCGGTCTTTTTGCCACCTTCGTTTTCCTTTTTCCAAAGTTTTACAACAGCCAGGGCAACAACTATGGCAGTTATGATGCCAATTGCTACTCCAAGTCCGGCGCCATCAAACTGGCTGCCAGCTTCCACAACAACAGGCTGTTTTATGCTTGCTATTGTCTTGCTGCCGTCCTTTACGTAGAGTGTAAAGTCATACTCGCCGACTGCATCTTCAAGAGGAACTAGATAAACACGTACAGCCTCTGCATCTCCGCCTGCCAATGAAATTGTTGCAGGGTCAACTCTAGATGAGCTTGTCCAGTCATCCTCGCCTCCGATGCTTAGCTTGTATGTCTTCTGGCTAGCAACATTGTTCTGTATCTGAATATCAAATACAGCTTCCTTGCCAGCTTCTACAATCTGCGGCTCTACTTCAAGAGCAGGTGCTGCATTGTTTATAACAGGTGCTTTTACAACCTGCGCAGATTCAACTATGATGTCTTGCTCTTTATCTACGCTTATATCTGCATCAGATGCTCGAGTCATCAAAGTATAAATACCATCTTTAATATCAGTTGGCAGTTTTATGCTTATGTAAGCAGTATACTCTACGCCTTCCTGTAATGTATTCATCAGATAAATGCCCTTGCTGATGCCTAATTCCTTAACTGCAACATCAACTCTTACATTTGATTCATCGCTTGCACCGTTATTTAAAACAGTTACAGCAACATCAAGGCTCTGGCCGGCATATACATGATCAGAACTTACTCTTACTTCTTTTATGAATATTCCGTGTTCAGACTGCTCGATTTCAAGCTCTGAATCTTCAAATTCAGTTGTTACAGCAGTACCGTCATCCCATTTTCCTCTTGCTGCAACTTTTAGTGTGTAAATATCTTCAGGCAGTGTTGAAGAAGTTGGAATATTTATTGTAATATCTTTTTCATCATCCTGATGCAATCTTTTAACTTCATATTTAATTGTATCAGTTGCTTTTTCTCCTTCTTCATCTTCAAGCCATGCTTTGACTGTAATATCCTTCAAATCATTATAAGCATCGCTGTCCAGCTTCAAATTCTCTAAAGTAACTGTTACTGGAATAACAGCTCCTGGAGCATAAGGATCATCATAATCCACGTCAGAAATTATAAATTTTTGTTCTTCTGCTTTCACGCCTGCAAACAAGCTTAAAGCAAGTAATATAGTTACAAAACCAAACATTAGTTTCTTTAATGCGTTTTTCATTCTACACCTCTAGAGTATATTATATATTACTTTCAAGTAACAACGACTATATAAATCTTTCGGTGCGGACCCTTTTTTGCAAAAAAAGGTCCCGCCACTCCCCAAAAAAAGATTTTTCTTCGCTCCCGCTCTGAAAAATCAGATGTGGTTTTTCGTCTTAAAAGTAAGTGGGGTCACAGGGATTTTCTTTGCTCAAACCATTAAGGGTTTGGGCGGTGTCGGACTAAGGGGCTGAGCCCCTTGGGCTGACAATTTGAACCCTGATCAACCACTCTGGAGGCGGCCGCACTGCCGGGTTGTGCTATGACCCCACAAAATATAGAGAATTCTAAGAGGTTTAAAAATGTTTAGATATTAAATTCAGAAACTATTTAGAAGATTCAGTAGAATATTTTTTGATTAATTCATTGATTTTTTCTTCAATGGCTGTATCTTCGTCGCTGAGTATTACAGTGCCTTTACCTTTTTCTATTTTAATCGCTTTTTTATATACCCCATTTTCTCTTTCATTTTGATATACTTCTTTAATCGGCAGTTCATCTTCGAGTATCGTGTATAGCATAGCTATATCATTTGGCTCTTGATATCCAGGAATAAAATATTCAAAATTTTCAACTCTGCCGGGGAAAATAAATTGTATGATTTTGTCTGTTTTGCTCATTAAACCCAAATTGTTCCTAAGGCCATTCAACAGTTGAATAGCTTCACTTTTTGCTTCTAGTGCCTTTTTGTAAATTTTATCAATTTCTTCGTATAATTTTTTATATTCTTTTTTACGCTCATTTTTAATTACTGTAGTATAATCTACAACTTGACCAAAAGCACTTAAATCAGGCTGCCCTTTTTGCTCTCCTTCTTTTGGTTGTTCGTTTTCAGTCATCGCCATTTTTAAAAAAAATTAAATTATAATAAAAAAAGAAAAGAGAAATTTATTTTCTCTTTGTTATCTTGGCAACGTTTTCTGCATTTTCTGTCAGGTAAGTTTTGCCGACAATTGCGCAGATTGCTGCAAGTACAAGTATTGCGACAATTACTGCACCAACTACTGTGCTGTCCCCTGCTGGTTCTACACTAGTCTGCGTGCTTACTGTAACTGGGCTCAAGCTGACAGCAGCTGTGCTTTCCTGAGCAGCAGCACCTGAATCGCTGATTTCTAAGATTACAAAGTCAAGTGCTTCGCTTTTGCCGCTGTTGTAATGAGCAGTTGTGTAAATGAAGTATTTGCCGTCTTTTGCGTCTTTAGGCACAATGAAAGGTATGTACTGCACAGTTTCTTTGCCTTTCTTCAGCTCAAATTCAGAACTGAAGTCATTGACGCCAAGCTCAGTGCTCTTTACTTCAATCTTGACCTTCTCGCTGTTTTCACCGATATTAGCAAGAGATATTCCAATTTCAGCTTCGTCGCCTGCTTCAACAGTAGGAGCATTTAGCTGCACGGCTGTGATTGCCACATCATGCTTTTCCCTCTCAACTTCAATTAAATCTGCCTTTTCCCAGAGGGAATAACTTTCTCCAGCATCTGTTTCCCAGGTAACTTTTATTGTTACATCATATTTGCCTTTGTCAGCATCATATGGTATAACCATGCTTACTTCTTCAGTTACTTTGTCTCCTGAATCAAGGTCTCCAAGCTCTATCTCTTGTGTCAGGTCGTCTCCATCATCTATGTTGTTAATTGAAGCTTCCAGAGTTACATATTCTGCTTGGATGTTGCTCTTCAGCTTTATCTCGAATATGACTTCCTGTCCTGGCTTGACTTCCTCGTCTGGATTAACATCAACATCTCTTACATACACGTCTCCAGTTACAGCAGGTGGTCTAGGAGGTTGAGTTTCATCTATAATATTATCAATTGCAAAAACAGCATTTGATGTATCCTGAGCAGTTGTCTTGCCATCATTTGCTATGACTTTAATCAAATAGTTGTTTCCATCAGCAATTTTTGTAGTGTCCCATACATAAGCGCCATCATTAGCTTCGCCTGTTGCTAATGTAGACCATAATCCACCATTTACACCGTATTGAATAGTCATTGTCAGAGTCTGCCAAGTATTTGCATCAGTTGCTGTCCAGGCAATTGTTCTACTGCCTGACAAAGTTTCTCCGCCATTTGGAGATGTTACAAAAACTGTTGGTGCTGTGTTAGGCTTTTCCTTTAAGTATATATTTCTCTCAAGAGTTGTCGGACTCCACTCATTAACTTCTATGTACAAAGGAATTGCAGATTCGTATGCATTATCTATAACTTCTGCTCTGTATATTCCATATTTTGTGATGCCGAAAAATGCAGATTCAGCATCTTCTCTTTGATTGGTCATCACATTTGTATTGTCATCATAAAGATTAATCTCATCAGCGTTTATTGCAGCACTTGTGTCTGTGTCAAATATATTTATTTTTATGAATTTGGTGTCATCAGCTGCTGCTGGACCTGCTGCTCCAAATATAGATGCGATAAGCATCAGCACAATTAATCCGACAAATTTCATTTTATTCATTTTTATCAACCCCAGTAACCCTTTCTGTTAGTCATTATTTGGTTTAATTCAGTTTGAGTTTTTGTTTGACGATATACATTGTGTCCATTTTGAGCATCTACTGCAACTAAACCGCCGCTTTCTGTATCATTATCCCATGTATCATATACTCTAATTGTATTGTGGTTTAGTTCAAAATCAGTTGTGTAGTTCTGCAACCATGATGCATTGCCAAGTGCTTTGTAGAACGCAACAACGTCTGCTTGTTTGTTTGGATCAAATTCTACGTAACGTCTTCCATTTGCATCATATTCAAAACCGATTCCGGTTTTTTTCATGTCACCTGACCTTAGCTCATATTCCTGAGCAGTCATTCCTGTAAGAGCATCTGAAGTTGTATTAAGGATTTTATTTCTCTCTGCAGATACATTTTCGCTGACTGCTTTGCTTATTTGGACTTGATAATATGTATCTATTGCACCACGGCAGTCTGCATCAGACCATGTCTTTGTGCTCACACCAGTTACTCCATTTGCCCAATCTCTAATACTATCAAGGCCTATCTCAGTGTACAGCTGGTCCATTGTCATTGCTTCAAGTGTTGTTCTATCTCCAGGGTCATATTGTGTCTGAACTATGATTTTATTAATCAAATCAGTCTTTTTTGTATAATTAGCAACATCTGTCAATATGCTGGATATAGGCATGCTGTAGTAACTTAATGCTTGCTTTCCAGTTATACCAGCTGCTTCACTGCCTAAACTTCTGTGGTAAGCTGTATTAGATAAAGCTGTGTAATTTTCAATTACTTGTTCGAGATTTTGCATCTTGCTTGTGTCAACTGCTACACCTAGTGAGCTAGCTAAGCTATTCAATCTCTGCTTGTATTGAGTAAGCATGTCTGTTTGACCATTTGTGAAGCTTGCACCTTTCTCGTCTCCGATGTGTGCAGTTAAATTATCTTGTAAATCTTTTGTAATATTCTGGTAAGGGTCCACACCTATCCTTGCTCCAAATGCATTTGCTTCAGCAGGAGTAATAGCACCGACAAAAGCAGCTGTAGTAATATATTTTTCTAGAATTGATCTTTCTCCAAATGCTGTGCTTCCGTCTAAGTTCAAGTTGTTGTTTGCGAGGTATGTGGTTATATTATTATTCAAGTCTCTTGTAATATTTGTGTAGATTTCTCCTTGGTCTACTCTGCTCAATAAGTCAGCTTGAACTGCGTTATCAATCCAGTTATTTGTTCTTGCTGTATTTACAGCATTCTTTAAAGCTTCAGCTCGTCCTTGTGCTGTGCTTCCATCTTTAGGGTCTCCTGGAATAGCACTTATATAAGTAGTTATATTATTATTCAAGTCTCTTGTAATATTTGTGTAGTCTTCTTTTTGGTCTACTCTGCTCAATAAGTCAGCTTGAACTGCATCATCAATCCAGTTATTTGTTCTTGCTGTATTTATAGCATTCTTTAGAACTTCAGCTCGTCCTTGTTCTGTGCTTCCGTCTTTAGGGTCTCCTGGAATAGCTGTTATGTAACTATTTATTTCTTTTTCCAAATCAGATGTAATATTAACATAAGGCTCGTTGCTTATTCTTGCTCTAAATGCATCTGCTTCAGAGTCATTAATAGCACCAAGACTTTGTGCAGTTGAAATATATTTCTCCAATACATTGCTTTGTCCTTCTGCTGTGCTGCCATCTTGAGGGTCTAGTCCAAGGCTTTCTATGTGGCTAGTTATATAATCATTTAAATTATCTGCAATAGTTGTATAAGAATCTACACCTATTTTAGCCAATAAATTATCTCGAACTGACGCATTAATAAACTTATTTTCAGCTGCTTTGTTAATAGTTTCTGTTAGAACTTGTTTTTGCCCCTCTGTTAAATTTTCATTTGTCCAAATAGGAATGTTATTAATTTGGTCAAGTAATCCATTAACGTATCCAGTCAATTTATCAACAAGTACTGTTTCATTTAAGTTTTGAAGTTCAGTTGGTTTCTCTCCTGTTAAATCTGCTAAATAGTCTACAAGAACAGCTCCAGTTGGTACTTTTATTTCATTTAATAGCATATCAATATTACCAACAGAATACACCAGGCTCTTAGACAAACTGTTATCTGCTTTACCATTATCTATCAAATCTAATATATAGGCCACACTTGTATTATCCAAATTTATTTTCTTAGATGCTCCATCTTCAACATACTTAAGCACGCCTCTGAATTCCTTTTCATTTCCAAAAGGTGCATAAGCAAATCCTTCAATAGATTTTGCATCTATATCAAAATGGTCATTTATTTGGTCTGCAAATGCTGTTAAATTAATATCACCATTCTTAGCTGGTGCTACATAAACAGCTTCTTTGTCTTTGAGCTGGCCGCTCTTCTCTGCTTTCAAGAAATCAAATTTCTCTATTGGGTTCCAAGTTAGTGTTTTGGTGTTACCATCAGCTTTTTCAATCTTTAAGTTCAGTACACCTTCTTTTCCATCAATATTATACATTACTCTATCTCCTTTGTTATAATCCAAAGTTTTCTTTGAGAAATGATTATCTTTTTCTTGGATGGCATCTTCAAGCCCTGATGTTATATTACCTTTAGCTATGAAGTGATCTTGGTCTGGTTCAACAGTAATATGATCAGATAGTGGTTCTCCTTTTGGTGTCTTTTTTACTTCTTTAGGCATCTGTGCATATGCAATGGGTGCACCAATCATAAGCGTGGCTGAACCAACTGCAGTTCCTTTCCCTGGATTTTTAAGTCCGTAACGAGCGCCACATAAACCTACTCCACCAGTAGTAATTAATTGTGTAGCAGCACCAACTGGAATTGGGCCCCATGGACTAGGTACTTCAACGCCAGCAATAGGAGTTGTTGCAAAATAAGTTAAGAATGCTGGACCACCGCCTCCAAAAGCAGCACCAACGCCTTTTTTAATATTACCCTTTAAGTTTGTATAGTTTATTCGCGATAACCAACTTTTGAACTTTTGATATATATCCATTCGCTTCACCTCAAATATTTGAGTATTTATTTACTTGTGAGTAATGAAAATTATATAAATCTTTCGGTACTTTCATTACTCACTGGTAGGCTCCTAATTTTGAAAGAGCATAGCCAAAATCATCCGGCAATCCGGTTTCTGCAACTTTGTTTCCGCTGATTAAATGAAGTTTGTAATTCTTGCCATAGTCTTTTTCAAATATCTTTTTTCCCTCTGATTTTTTGTAAGTTTGAGGAGTGAAAGTAATTGCATATATGTCCGGCTCAACGAGCTCTTGCCTGAAATCTTCAAAGCACTCAAGCTCGTTTTCGTATGCTCTCTGAGCTTTTTCCAATTTTTCATGCGAAGCTCCCTTGGCTCTCAATTTGTGCAATTTTTGGTCCAGAGCTCCAATATTTTTCTGATGCTCATTAAACAGCTTAACATGCTCAGGAGATGCCAGCTGCGCTCTTAACATATCATAACGCAAAGCAAATTGTTTGGCATATTCAGAGTTCAGCATATTTTTAAGATACTGGGCTTCCAGGAGCTGTTGAGCAGCTTCTTGATATTTTTCTGGTAAAACTTTAGATGCATTAACTAAAGATTCAAATAAATCCTCTTTTTTATCAGAGAAAACTACAGGAATATAAGGAATATCTTCTGCAGATTTTAAAGATTCTTTTTCTTCTTCTATTTTAAGCTCCAGCAAATCATTTGTTAGAAATTCCTGCTCTTTTTCTCTATTTTTGAGAGCATCTCCCTGCCAGCTTCTGGCTGCTTCATAAAATCTATGCGGAACTAAATAAACTTGTGTAATCTCACCAGTTACCGGATTAAAGATAGTGGCACCATTATATTTGCCAGTTCCTGATGCTTCAGTCCATTTTTCTCTTAGAACTGATTGTGCCAATTTATTTTTCAGCGTTGAATAAGCTTCTAGTTTTTTGTTAGAAGTTGTGTCTTGCGAATATTTCTCTATATTTATATTTAATAATTTATTTTCCAAATCTTTGAAAGCTTCTTCTTTGGTCAGCTCAGGCCAAAGACCAGTATCAATAATTTCTATAATTGCATTTTTTACACCGCAACCGCGGGATTCTAAAAGTTCTACTGGCGAATAATATCTGCCGTGTGCATCATTAAATTCATGTTTAGAGCCTTCCACTTTTTTTAAGTAAGTACCAAAACCGCTGTATTTCTTGGCCAGCTCTCTGGCTTCTTTTAAGAGCGTCGCTTTGCTGGTAAGTTTTGCAATTGGCAAATTGCCGTTATTAACAGCATCTAAGAATGCATTTTTTAATCTATTTTTTTCGATGTATTCAACAAAATCTATTAAAGAGCCGTCAACATAAACCTGCTCTTTATGCCCATTTTCTAATTTATTTGCTATGAATTCAGCAGGAAAAATCTTATCGAGAGCTTCATAGAATTTTGTCATAGCTTTGCTTCTGTGCTCTGTTTTTACTTTTATAACTCTGCTGTCTATCAAAGCTTTTTTAATATCCTCATCGAGCGCATTGTTATAGGGCGCCTTCGACAGCTCGATTATGTATTTGATAGTTTCTTCTGTCATTTTTTACCTGCCTTAATATTACTGAACAGTAATTACTTTATAAAGTTTTTTGTTCAGAATATTTAATCTTTTTTAGCTGGTACATATTCGATGGTATGCTTACCACCTGTTCTGTTTTTAAAATTATCAACAAGCACTTTTGCTAGACCTTTATATGGTAATTTAACAAGTTCACGAGTCTCTGCATCCACGAAGCTATATTTTTTACCGTCAACTTCATACGTGATCTTATCGTTTTTAAATGATTCTTGAGGTATAACATCGCGTCCTTTGTTATTCTTAATTAGGTATTCAACACTATTGCTGAGTATAGGACGAAATATATATTTAGTTTCAACTTCGACAGATTTTTTTTCTACTTTTTCTTCAATTGCTCCCTTAGCAGGGCTTGATTCTAATTTTGCAATATCGGATTTTATTTTATTAAGAGTATCATAGAACTTTTCTTTTTCTTTTTCATCTTCATACAACTCTGCCTGGCTCATACGTTTGTAAAATTCTTCTGTTTTTGAATTAACTAATACCGTCAACTCGTTGTCTTTTCCTTCATTAAAAATAATAATATACGGTTTAATATCAGACACATTTATTTTTTCTCCTATTTTATAAGTAATTTCAGGATG
>CAYGVN010000006.1:0-19262 GCA_964353445.1 Candidatus Woesearchaeota archaeon | reverse complement strand
AAATAGAGTTGGTGTTGCAAACAAACAGGCCAAGCAGAGGGCTCACCACGAACTTAAGAATAAAAATTATGATGCGAAGGAAGTGAAAGGTATTGTATACATGGCATTGCCCGGCTTCTATTCGTCGCACCAAAAACAAGAACTGATAAACCATTTTATAAACGATGCCGGCGAATTGAAGAATATTTATGTGGCTCCGCACCAAAAACAAGAGATAGTAGATGATTATATGTTTTAGAATAATAATTAATTTATAATTCCTTTTTCTAAAATCTGTTAATGGCTGACGATTTTATTGATGTTGGAGACATTAAAACTTTTCACAAATTAAATGAAGGAACAGATTTTATTAATGACATAAAGCTGGCTCCGGTTTTCTGTACTAAATATAAAGGTGTGTACGCAGTTATAACCGATAAAAATGAAATTATAAATTCTGACTGCATTTTAGGTTTAGCTGAATCATCCGAAGGCCGCGTTTTATACATAGAGCAAAAAATAAACAGCTATTGCGGCCGATTTTTGCATCTGGGCCTTGTAGAAGTGGGTGATTGGTGCGTGGATGAACTGAAAGCTCAGAGTTCTGGATTTGAATATTTCGCGCATTTAGAATATCTGCTAAAGAACATTAAATGGAAAAATGCCCCAAAAAAAATTCTGCTGACGTTAAAAAATGACATAAAAGAATCAAGCGAATTAGTAGATAAAATGGAAGAGCTGGAAGAAAAATATCTTGCATGCTCTATTCCAAAACCTTTAAAAAGCGACAGCAGCTCCCCTATTTTAGAGGACAAGATGACAACTGTGATATGCAGAAAATGCAGGGGCAGCGTGCCTAAAAATGAAGCGCGCGAAGTAAGCGGACCTATCTATATTTATCCAGGCTCTGGAATCGGCAGGCCAAAGGCAGCATATGAATGCAACAGATGCCGCGAACCTGAAAAGTCTAAATATCAAAAGCTAGTTGATATTTTAGGTCCATGTGAAGCAGAAGATATAATAGATTATGCAAGAGGATCAGGTTATCCAGATGTTGAGGAGAATCTAAAATGCTGACTTCGAAACCAATTATTCCCTTAGATGAATTCTATTCTAATCCTGAAAGCCAGCAGGAGCAGCCGCACTACAGCTGGAGAGAAGTCTACAGGCTGAATGGAGTAAAATCATACTAAACTTTGCACCTGCACTTTCTATAATAAATATTATATACTAAGAATATAATTTTATCTTTTAAGGAGATGGCAGATATAAACTTAAAAAAATATGGCAGACTATTATTATCAATACTGCTCTGCCAGCTTGCAGGCATTTTTGGAGCTGTTTTTACAACACCTGCTATTCCAACCTGGTATGCAGGGCTGAGCAAGCCGGCTTTCAGCCCGCCTAACTGGCTTTTCGGCCCGATATGGATTTTGCTTTACGCTTTGATGGGGATTTCCCTATGGCTGGTCTGGGAAAAAGGCTGGAAAAATAAAGAAGTCAAAATTGGAATCGGCATATTTAGCGTTCAGCTTGGCTTGAATGCAATCTGGTCTTTCCTGTTCTTTGGCTTGAAATATCCGCTTTATGGCTTTGTAGAAATTATTATTCTCTGGCTTGCAATTTTGATAGCTATTTTAAAATTTTATAAGATTTCAAAACCATCTGCTTATCTTCTGATACCATACATATTTTGGGTGAGTTTTGCAGCTTTGCTGAACTACATGATTTGGGTTCTGAATTAGGCCAGCGCAACCTTTAAATATACTTATTTCTGCTTAAAGTTTACCCCTTACAGAAAAGTAGAATTCTGCCGCTTTAGATATGAAACTCACAGTCAAAAAACATCAAACATGGGACACACAAAACGAAAGCGACCAAGAAGAGGAAGCAAGCAGTATTGGCCTAGAAAAAGAGCTCCTAGAATCTACCCGACTGTAAGAAGCTGGGCTGATATCAAAGAAGCAAAACTTCTTGGCTTTGCAGGCTATAAAGCCGGCATGAGTTCTATAATTGTTGTTGACAATCGTGCAAGATCCCCGACAAAAGGCGAGGAAATTAAAGTTCCAGTCACAGTTCTGGAAGCGCCTGCTATAAAAATTGTTGCAGTCAGATTATATTCTTTAACTCCTTACGGATTAAAAGCAATCGGAGAAGTCTGGGCAGAAAAGCTGGACAAGGATTTGGAAAGAAAAATTATTATGCCCAAGAAAAGAAAGCTTACAATTGAAAAATTAAAAGAGAAACTGCCAAACGCAGTTGAAGTGCGGGTTATAATTTCTACCCAGCCGAGGAGCACTGCCTTGGGCAAAAAAACACCGGAGCTGCTTGAAATTCCAATCGGCGGAGCAGTTGAAGAGCAGTTTAATTATGCAAATTCTAATTTGGGAAAAGATATCACTGCAGCAGATGTCCTGAAAGCTGCAGATATGCTTGATGTTCATGCAGTTACAAAGGGCAAAGGAATACAAGGTCCAATCAAGAGATTTGGACTGCGCCTGCAGGCTCACAAGTCAGAAAAAGGAAGAAGAAAAGTTGCCACGCTCGGGCCAATTACACCAAGAGTAGTTGCATGGTGGATAGCGCATGCAGGACAAACAGGATACCACGTCAGAACAGAATGCAACAAACAGCTGATTAAGATCGGCGACCCAAAAGAGCAAATTACCCCTGCCGGCGGATTTGTTAAATATGGTATAGTCGAAACTCCTTATCTATTAATTGCAGGCTCTGTTCCTGGGCCAAAGAAAAGGCTTGTGATATTATCTCACGCTATTAAAAAAGCGACAGGCATATTTGTCCAGCCTCCTGAAATTGTTGAAGTAAGCACAAGGAGCCAGCAGAAATGAGAAAAGCAAAATTATTTTCAATTGACGGCAAGCAGACAGGCGAAGTAGAGCTGCCTGTCCAGTTTGAAGAGCCTCTCAGGCCTGACTTAATCCAGAGAGCAGTGCTCTCGCTTCAATCTCATAATTATCAGCCTCACGGCACAGACCCTCTTGCAGGCATACGGCAGGGCAGGACACTTTCCAAGCAGAGGCACAGCTACACTGTATCATACGGCCGCAGCATGTCAAGAATCAGAAGAAAAGCCTTGTGGAAAAGAGGAGGGCAATTTGGGTGGGTTGGTGCATTTGTCGTCTCTGCAGTCAAAGGCCACAGAGCATTCCCTCCGAAAGTTGAAAAAATAATCTCACAGAAGATAAATAAAAAAGAAAGGAGAAAAGCAATTCGCTCTGCAATCGCAGGCGCAAAATCAATTGCAGTTGAAAATAAGTTTGAAAATCTAAAGAAAACAAAAGAAGTTATGGTTGCCCTTGAAAAATTAGGCTTCGAAAAAGAGCTTGCAAGAACAAAAGAAAAAAAAGTGCGAGCTGGCAGAGGAAAAATGCGGGGCAGAAAGTACAGGAGAAAGAAAGGCATTCTTATAATTGCAAGCAAGGAATGCCCGCTCTTAACATCGGCAAGAAGCATTCCAGGCATTGATGCAGTTGCTGTAAAAAATATTAATACCCAGCTGCTTGCTCCAGGTGCAAACCCCGGAAGGCAGGCAATCTGGACTCAGGGAGCAATTGAGGTGATGAAAAATGAACAACTTTTCATGTGATAATTTACAAAATCAAATTTGCGGAAACTTGCCGAAAATGTATAAACAAGTACTGCAAACCATAAAAGAGCTTGGGGACGCTGGAGAAGAATATCTGCACAGAACAAATAAGCTTGATGCTGTAAAAGAGAAATATCCTACTAACATTGTGCATATTATTCTTGGAGTTGGGTTTGCAAGATTATTCGGCGAAGAAAGCGCAGAAATGAAAGAAAACCTCAAAGAAAAATACTCTGATGAATATTTACAAGATATAATTCAAGGAGCAATAAAAAATGCAAGCTGACCCTTACAAAATACTTGAATATCCGCTCAGCACTGAAAAAGCTGTGCGAAAGATGGAGGCAGAGAACTGCCTGATTTTCATAGTCAGCAGAAGCGCAACAAAGCGCGCAATCAAGTGGGCAGTTGAAAAAGCATTTAGTGCAAAGGTTGAAGCTGTCAACACAATGATAAACAGAAAAGGAAAAAAGAAAGCTTACATAAAGCTAAGCCCAGAAACGCCTGCGTCTGAAATCACTTCAGCTTTGGGATTGGTATAAAATGGGACACAGATTAATTACACAGGCGAGGGGAAAAGGCGGTCCGCGATACCGCGCACCCAGCTATAATTATTCCGGTAAGATAGAATACAGTTCTCCGACTCCTAATACAATCAGAGGAGAGGTTATGGATATCATAAACTGCGTCGGGCACAGCGAGCCTATTATGCTAATCAAATATGAGACAGGCCAGGTCAGTTTTTTGCCGGCTGCTCTCGGAATCAGAAAAGGAGAGCAGGTTTATGCAGGAGACGGTGCACCAATCCAGCTAGGTTGTGTAGTGAGTTTAGATAAAGTTCCGAGCGGAGCTTTTGTTTATAATCTCGAAAGAAGGCCTTTTGACGGAGGCCGGATGATTCGGACATCAGGAACTTTCGCTCAGATAACTGGAAGAGAAGGAGGCATGATAATTGTAAAGATGCCGAGCAGAAAAACAGTTGCTTTCCACCCGAAATGCAGAGCAACAATTGGGATTGTTGCCGGCGGAGGCAGAACAGAAAAGCCGTGGGTCAAAGGAGGAAAACATCATATTGCACGCAGAGCAAGAGGAAAGCTGCATCCAAGATCATCCGGAGTTGCTATGAATGCAGTCGACCATCCATTTGGCGGAACTCACAGAAGAACAAAAGGAAGGCCGTCAACAACAAAGAGAGGAACACCTCCGGGAAGAAACATCGGGCTGCTGGCAGCCAGAAAAACTGGAAGAGGCAAGTAATGGCAAAAGAATTTACGTACAAGGGAAAAACAGCAGATGAGCTGCAGAAAATGGGGCTGAATGAGCTAGCTCAGATTATGCCTGCTAAATTCAGAAGAAGAATCAAGAGGGGCCTGGCAGACGGACAGAAAAAACTTCTGGAAGAAATAAAAAAATTCAAAGAAGGAAAAAGGAAAAAGCCGATTAAAACTCATTATCGTGATTTATTGATTTTGCCGGAAATGTTTGGAATAAAAATTTCTGTGCACAATGGAAAGGACTTCGTTCCTGTAGAAATCCAGCCGGAAATGGTTGGTCACGCTCTCGGAGAATTTGTTTTGACAAGAAGAGAGGTCAAGCACAAAGCTCCAGGTATCGGAGCTACGAGGTCAAGCAAGTTTATCTCGGTGAAGTAAATGGAAGTGAAAATGAAATTCAGAGTTTGCACAAACGTTTTGTTTGGCTACAACTTGAAGCACAGTGCATTTGCAGGAGCAAATGCGCTTAGGGTGCGCGCTGACCTTTCAGCGCCGGTGAAGTAAAATGGTTAACTACTCTTTCCAAAACTATGACGCCAAAAGCATGGCAAGAGTAGCCGGCACAAACCTGTCTGTATCAACCAAGGCAACTATAGAAATTGCAGCTTTTATCAGAGGCAAACAGATAGACAAGGCAATTGAATATTTGCAGAAAGTCGTGGAAAAAAAAGTTGCCATTCCATATAAAAAATTCAAAGAAGTCGGGCACAGGCCAGGCATGGCAGGAGGCCGTTATCCGAAAAATGCATCATTAGAAATAATCAAACTGTTGAATCGGCTGAAGAAAGATGCTGCTTCCAAGGGCTTGGACCTTGCAAAACTTCATATAATTCATTCAGCAGCATGCAGAGGGGCAACACTATGGCATTATGGCAGGCGCAGAACAAGAAGAAAAAATACTCGAATAGAATTAATTGCCAGGGAATTTGAAATCAAGCAAGAGGAGAAGAAGAAAACAAAATGATAGAAAGAGAGTTTATCAAGGAAAAAGCAAAGCACCTCAAGATAAAAGAATATATAGAAAGCAAAGTCAGCCAGGGTGCAGGCACAGGCAAAGTTGCAATAGAAAAAACACCGCTTGGAGAGAAAATCACAATTTCTGCTGTCAGGCCCGGCCTGATAATCGGCAGAGGAGGGCAGGCAATTTCAGAGCTGACAAATGTTTTGAAAGAAAAATTCAAACTTGAAAATCCTCAAATCGAAGTCAAAGAAATTCCGGTTCCGCAGCTGCAGGCAGCTGTTGTGGCAAGAAAAATTGCATCAGACTTGGAAAGATACGGTCCGAGCAGATTTAAAGCAATTGGGCATAGAGCACTGCAGGATGCTATGAATGCCGGAGCACTCGGCGTCGAAGTTAGAATCGGCGGTAGAGGTGTTCCTGGACAGAAAGCAAAGAGCTGGCTGTTTTCTGCAGGCCTCATGAAAAAATGCGGAAACACAGCAACTGAAGTTGACTTTTCAATCGCACGTGCTGACCTGCGTTCAGGCACAGTTGGCATTCAGATAAGAATAATGCACCCTGACATAAACCTTCCAGACAAAGTGGATATTATAGAGCCGAAAGCTGAAGTCAAGCCAGAAGTTAAAGTAGAAATCAAGCCAGAAACAGTTGCTCCAAAAGTTGAAATCAAGAAAGAGGAAAAAGAAGAGCAGCCAAAGGTTGAAAGCAAAAAAAAGTCGGAGCTCAGCAAAGTTCAAGCCGAAAAACCTTCGAAAGCAGAGCAGCCAAAAGAAAAAATGCCTCAACCCAAACGAAGCGAAGCCCTAACTGAACAAAGCCAATCTGAACGAAGTTCAGATGGTTCCAGAAAATTATCGAACAATTTTCTTGGTTCAGTGGGGACCCATGAAAGCAAAGCTTCCATTAGGGAAAAAGAAATCAAGGACAGAGCCGAGTTCAGAAAAATTGAAGCTCCTGCAAAAGAAGTAGCCCAAAAGACAGAGCAGAGGGCAGAGAAAAAAGTGGAAACAAGCAAGGAAAATAGCGGGAAAATCGAAGAGGCTGAGAAACAGGAGGTTTCAAACAAATAAAATGGCAATATTACGTTCAAGAGAGATCAGACATCTGACTGAAAAAGAAAAGTCAGAGAAATTTGAGGAGCTTGAGAAGGAGCTGATGAAATTAAAATCGCAGGCTGCAACAGGGACAGCTCCTGCAAATCCAGGCAAAATAAAAGCTATCAAAAGAACAATCGCACGTATGTTAACCCTACAAAGGGTGGAGGAATTAGGTAAAAAACAATGAGCGAAGAAAACATAGCATCGGTATGTCCTGTTTGTGGATTGCCTAGGGAACTCTGCATGTGCGCTGCAATTGCAACAGAAAAGCAGAAAATTGTGGTGAGAGCTGCGAAAAGAAAATTCGGGAAGATAACAACCATTATCGAAGGCATGAGCGGAAAAGATATCGACCTGAAAAAAATCGCAAAACAGCTCAAGGAAAAACTAGCCTGCGGTGGCACAATAAAAGACAACACAATTGAACTATTAGGAGACCACAGGCAAAGAGTCAAAGCAGCACTGCAAGAGTTGAGCTTTCCGGCCGACAGCATTGAAATCATAGCAAAAGTGGACTGATAAAAAATGATAACGCCAGAAAATTTGGTAAGACACGAACTAATCGGATTGCGAGCTCGTGTCACAGAAGCAAAAAATCCGGCAAATATCGGATTGGAAGGCGAGATAGTAAACGAGACATACAAAACACTGGTGCTTGCCCATGAAGGCAGGCAAAAACGCATATTCAAAGCCCAAGTAACATTGGTGCTGCAGCTGCCAAGCAAAGAAAAAGTGGAAGTTGACGGCAGTCTGCTCGTAGGAAGGTCATGGGACAGATTAAAGCGAAAACTTCCGAGATGTTAGTTTTCGCTGATGTAACTTGCGTTACATAAAAAAGAAGTTGAAAAAATGGTAAAGAAAAAAACTGCTAAGCTGAAAGAAGAAGTTGCGTGCAAAGATAGAAAGTGCGCTCTTCACGGGACAGCCAGAACGCGGGGAAGGGTGTTCGAAGGAGTGGTAATCTCGGACAAAATGCAGAACACAGTAAGAGTGGAGTGGCCGAGGCAGATTTTCATTCAAAAATATGAAAGGTATGAAAAGCGCCGTTCAAGAGTAAAAGCCCACAACCCTCCGTGCATCAACGCAAAAACAGGAGACAGGGTAAAAATCGCAGAATGCAGACCGCTTAGCAAGACAGTCAAGTTTGCAGTAATTGAAAAGGTGAAGTAAAATGAAAACTGAATTAGACTTTCAACAGTATTTAGTCTTGAATTACTGGACTAATAAGCTGTATCAAACTCTTGAAAAATTAGAAAAAAATATTGGTGATAATAATATAATTCAGGATGTATCTGTTGAATTTCAGCTTATAAACATCGCTGCGAAGCATATGCCTAACAATTTAGAGCGAGAGAAAGAAAGAGCTGAACAGCAGTTTGCTGATACTTATCAAAAAGAAATCAAACTGGAAGGGAATTAAAGATGAAAAATACAAATCCAAATATTAGTGCGCTTGAGCGTAGCGAAACGCACGCTCTCTTTGTGGATATCGTAGAGACACTTTCTCTTGCAGAGAAAGGGGCTGTACAATGAAAGACATAAAATCACGCGTAACAAGATCGCTGCCGATAGGAGCAAAGATAGAAGCAGCTGACAACTCGGGAGCAAAGATAATCAAAATTGTCAGCGTTAAAGGCTACAAAGGCAGGACAAGAAGAATAGGATGCTGTGGCGTTGCTGACCTCATAACCGCAACTGTGATTACAGGCAAGCCGGACATGAGGCACAAGCTCGTTCCTGCTATTATTATACGCCAGAAAAAAGAATTCACAAGACCAGACGGCACTAAAGTCAGATTCACAGACAATGCTGCTATTGTATTGAAGGATGTCAAGCTGGGCCTTCCGAAAGGAACCATGATTAAAGGGCCCATGGCAAAGGAGGCTGCAATCAGGTGGCCGGCAGCTGCCAAGACTGCAAGTATGATACTTTAAAATGGAAACCAAAGAAGAAGGCTGTGTTGGATTAACGGTTGAACAAACAAGAACACAGGATATAGTGCAATCGAAGTATGATGTTGCAATAGTTAGCGTGCTTGGAGACGAGTCAATAGCGTGCATAAACCATTGTACGAAAGAAGAAGAAATAGAGAAAGTAACAGACTATTACGATAACATGGGAACAGGACTTTGCTATGCTATTGACATTAAAAATCCAACAGAGATTAGGGTGTATACTGAAAAAGATGTTCATTCAAAACTAATACAGAGATTATTTGATAGGTATCTAAAATGAAAACTAAGTGGAACAAAACTTGGAAGTCAAGCACTCAGCCGAGAAAGCAGCGCAAGTATATAGCGAATGCTCCTCTGCACATCAGGCGGAAAATGCTTGGGGCGCATTTGTCAAAAGAGCTGCGGGTCAAATACAAGAAAAGAAGTTTTCCAGTCAGAAAAGGAGACAAAGTAAAAATACTGCGGGGCCAGTTCAAAGGCACAATCGGCGATATCGATAAAGTTGACAGGAAGCGGTACAAAGTCTTTGTAACCGGCGCTGAAATTAAGAAGACAGACGGAACAAAAAAGCACTTTCCAATTCATCCGTCAAAACTCATGATTTTGACTCTGAAGCTTGAAGACAAGAAAAGAGCAAAAGCTCTGGAGAGGAAATAAATGGCAAGAAAACAGCACATTTCAAGATTAGCAGGCCCGCCAGCATGGCCTATAAAGAGAAAAGGCATTAAATGGATAACCAAGCCTTCTCCAGGCCCGCATACTTTCAAGCTTGCGATGCCTCTTGGAGTAATCTTGAGGGATATGCTGAACCTTGCAGCAAATACATCTGAAATTAAAAAAATCCTTAACAAAAGAGCTGTAAAAATAAACGAGAAAGTCAGGACTCGCTTCAAATTTTCTGTCGGCCTCTTCGATGTAATATCCATTCCTGAAATTAAAAAATATTATCGTGTTGTCTTAAATAAAAAAGGAAAACTGCAGATGATTGAGATTCCCGCTGAAGAAGCGAGAATCCTGCCTCTCAAAATTGTAGACAAGAAATCTGCGAAAGGCGGAAAAACGCAGATAAACCTGAACAACGGCTGGAATATTTTATCAGATGCAACAGAGCTGAAAAAAGATGAGACCGTTCTTATAGATACTGAAAGAAATTCAATTCTAAAGGAGCTCAAGCTGAAGCCGGGGTCTGTTGCTTATATAATTGGGGGCAGTCACATCGGATACACCGCAGTTCTGCAGGAAGTCAAAACAGAAGGCGTGCTGAGAAAGAAAAAAGTTGCAGTGCTTGCACCTTCTCCAAAAGAGAAGTGGGATGCTGATTTATCCCAGATAATTATAATCGGCGAAAAAAAGCCCGAGATTAAAGTAGAGCAGTAATGGAAAAGAAAACTTCAAAACAGCCAAAGGAGCAGAACCCAATGAGAGCAATAAAAATAGATAAAGTAACGCTCAACATCGGCGCAGGAGCAGAAGTAGAAAATGTAGAAAAAGCTGTTGCGCTTCTTGAGAAAATAGCAGGAACAAAAGCTGTCAAGACAAAATCAAAGAAAAGAATTGCTGAATGGAAACTCAGGCCCGGCCTGCCGATAGGCGCAAGGGTGACCCTAAGGAAAAAAGCAGCAGCTGAAGTGCTTCAGCGTACTCTTAAGGCAGCAAATTTTGAACTGCCCAAGAGTGCATTCACATTAAACAGTTTCAGCTTCGGAATTAAAGAATATATAGATATTCCAGGCGTAAAATATGACCCTAAAATTGGTATAATCGGGCTCAGCGTATGTGTAAGCCTGATTAGGGCAGGGTACAGAGTCAAAAAAAGAAAAATAAGGAAGGCAAAAATATCTCCTACTCATTTAGTCACAGCTGAAGACGCTATGAAATTCGCCCAGGAAAAATTTGGAGTGAAAATAAAAGAGGAAGAAGAAAAATGAAAAGACCTGCAATTGAAAAGATAGCAGTGGGGAAAACAAAGCTGGCCAGATTCATGAGGCATAATATTCCTAAAAAAAGAAAATTCGGGCAGTCTCTCACGATATGCATGCGCTGCGGAGGAACGCGCAGGCACATCGACAAGTACGGCCTGAACATCTGCGGAAGATGCTTCAGAGAGGTTGCACAGGAATTAGGATTCAAGAAAATGAGGTAAAATTATGGAACACGACCCGTTAGCAAGAGCATTGTCTGCGATTAAAAACGCAGAAGCAAAAGGAAAGAAAGAAGTCATACTCAAGCCAGCCAGCAATCTCATCAAAGAAGTGCTTAATCTGCTGAAGAAAGAAAATTATATCCAAGGATTTGAATTCACAGATGATAAGAAAGGAGGCATTTTAAGAGTTGAACTGCTCGGCACAATCAATAACATAGGCGCTATAAAGCCGAGATATCCGGTTAAACTTGATGATTTTGACAAGTTTGAAGCCCGCTATCTTCCTGCAAAAGATTTTGGAAGAATAATAGTTTCAACCCCGAAGGGCTTGTTTACTCACATAGAAGCCAAGAGCAAAAAATACGGAGGAGTGCTTCTCGCATTTGTCTACTAAAATGTCAGATACAAAAGCAACTGTTGCAATTCCAGCAGGCGTTGAACTGTCTGTTGAATTAGATAAAATTATTGTAAAGGGGAAGCTCGGAGAAGTGAGCCGGACTTTTCCAGTTCAAATTCTGCAGATTAAAAAGCAGGATTCAGAGGTGGAGATAAGCACAGAAGAAACCCGCAATAAGAAGATGGTGAATACTTTCAGAGCTCATATTATAAACATGATTAAAGGTGTTCAGGAGGTCTGGACTTACCAGCTGAAAGTCTGTTCAAGCCATTTTCCAATCAGCGCAAAAGTAAGCGGGCAGGAAGTTCAGATATCAAACTTCCTGGGAGAGAAAAGACCGCTGCGCATAGATTTCCCTCCTCAAGTAAACGTCAAGGTAGAAGGAGATGTCATAATCGTAAAATCAGCTGACAAGGAATTGGCCGGGAAAATAGCATCTAACATAGAGCACTCTACGAAAATTGGATCGCGGGACAGAAGAGTGTTCATGGACGGCGTCTTTATCACCCACAAGGCTGGGAAGTCGGTGGCAGAATAATGGCGGACTTACTTAAACTCAAAGTAGAAATGAAAAAAAGAAAACCTGTTTTTGTCAGGCAGGAATCTCACAGAAAAAAGCTGAGCAGGGACAGCTGGAGAAAGCCGAAAGGAAGGCATACAAAAATGGGCGAGAGGCGGGCAGACAGGAAGGCAGTTGTTAAAGTCGGATACAAAATGCCAAGAGAAATCAGGGGCTTGGAAAAATCCGGGCTGCAGCAAGTTAATGTTTCAAATTTATCACAGCTTGAAAAAACAAGCAAATCTCAAATTGCAGTTTTGAGCAGTGCATTGGGCCAGAGGAAAAAATTAATTCTGCTCAAAAAAGCCCAGGACTTCGATATCAACATTGCAGGAATCAAAGACATAAAAAAATATATCACTGAAATTGAGGATGCTGTGAAGAAAAGAAAAGAGGACAAGAAGAAAAAACAAGAAGAAAAAAAGGCAAAAGAAAAAAAGAAAATAGGCAAGAAGGAAGAGAAGAAAGAAGAAGAGAAGAAGCCTACAGAAGAAATCAAGCCCAAAGAAGAAAAGAAACCAGAAGAGGAAAAAAAGCCAGAGGAAAAGAAAAAGATGCCGGAAACATCAGAGCTTTCAAAAGTCAAAAGCTCTACAGAATATCACAAGACAAAAACTCATGAGGATAAATCATAAACATGGCAAAAATGAATCTTAAACTGCAGAAAGTATTGGCAGCGAAAATAGCTAGAGTCGGGCTGGATAGAGTTTCCATCGACCCTGAGAAAGCTGCTGATGTGAAGGAAGCTATAACAAAAGCTGATGTCCGCTCTTTGATATCGCAGGGAGTAATAAAAATTCATTCAGTCAAAAGACCATCTAGGCATAGAGCCAGAAAAAGACATGCTCAGCGCAAGAAAGGCAGGCAGAGAGGGCAGGGAAGCAGGCGGGGCAAAGCAGGAGCGCGTTCGCCGACAAAGAGGGAATGGATAAACAGAATCAGGCCGCAGAGAAGGCTCATAAAATCACTGCGTGATTACGAGCAGATTTCGCCAAAAACTTTCAGGGATGTTTACAGAAAAGTAAAAGGAGGCTTCTTCAGAAGCCAGTCGCACGTCATGTTTTATCTGAAAACTAATAATTTGATAAAAGAGGGAAAGAAGTAAAATGCAAAAGTATACTCTCAAAGTAAAATATGATAAAAAAGATGTAGAGCGCGCTTTGGAAAGCGGAGATTTCAGTACTCCTAATTCCCCACCAAGTCCAATTGACGGATTAATAGAATTAGAAGAAATGAAAGCTAGGAGAGCATCAAAAAATAAAATGACAAGTCCATTAGACCTACAATTGTTGAGGGCATTTAGAATAACTAGAAATTTTTGCCCAGACATAGCAAAATATATTGAACAATCTAATTCCCATGATATTTTAGAAGAAGCACAACAACTGCCTACAAAGGAAGGTATTAGATATATAATTAATAATGCAGTTGAAAAAGCAGAAAAAGATCCAAATGCTGGTTTTTGGCAAAAACTTTGGATGAAAGATGAAAGATACAGTCTATTAAAGGAAGTTGAAAAATGGGAGGGAACTATATCTAGATTAGATTGAAAATGGCAACAGGGCCAAGATATTCAGTAAAGTTCAGAAGAAGGCGCGAAGGCAGGACAGATTATGCCAAAAGAGCAAAGATGCTTGCATCAAATCTTCCCCGCCTTGTTGTGCGAAAGTCAATAAAGTACATTACTGCCCAGCTAATTTCCTATTCTCCGGAAGGAGACAGGACAATTGCAACAGCCAATTCAATTGAGCTGAAAAAATTAGACTGGAAATACAACTGCAAAAATATTTCAGCTGCATATCTTACCGGCCTGCTACTTGGAAAAAAAGCAACTGCAGCGGGCGTTGAAAAAGCAATTTTGGATATAGGGCTTTACACAACAACCAAAGGCTCAAGGCTTTTTGCAGTCCTGAAAGGAGCTGTTGATGCAGGGCTTAAAATACCTCACAATCCTAAAGTGCTGCCTGACGCAAAAAGAATAGCAGGGCAGCATATTTCCGAATGGCTTAAAAAGCCGGCTATACAAGCTGATTTTGAAAAAGTTAAAGCGAAAATCCTAGAGAAAAAACATGGCAAAACAGAAAAAACTGTATGAAAAGGAAGAAGGCACGATTCCAATAGAGGCAGTGCCGGTTGAGACAGTCGTAGAGGAAGAAGTAAAAAAAGTTAAAGAAATTCCCCTCACAGAAAAAGAAAAATTCTGGAAGCCTAAGACAGAGCTCGGCAAGAAAGTAAGATCAAGAGAAATAGTTGATATATCACAGGTTTTATCCAAAGGAATCAAAATTAAAGAGCCTGAAATTGTAGACATGCTGATTCCGGCTCTCGGCACTGATTTTATTCTAATCGGCCAGGCGCATGGAAAGTTTGGCGGAGGCAAACGAAGAATAGTCCGGCAGACTCAGAAAAAAACAGCAGAAGGAAACAAGCCAATTTTCACAGTTATGGCTGTTGTCGGCGACAGCAACGGCCACATGGGAATCGGAACAGGCTCTGCCAAAGAAACACTGCCTGCAAAGGAAAAGGCAGTAAGAAACGCCAAATTAAATATAAGAGAATTTGTGCGCGGATGCGGTTCATGGAGATGCTCATGCGGAGAAGCGCATTCCCTGCCGTTTAAGGTAGAGGGCAAGTGCGGCTCTGTTACAGTCAAACTGATACCTGCTCCAAAAGGCAGAGGGCTTGTTGCAGACAACGAGCTGAAAAAAATTCTAAGCCTTGCAGGATACAAAGATATCTGGTCAAAAACTTTCGGCCAGACGAGGCAGAAAATGAATTTCGTTTCCGCCTGCATGGATGCACTTGAAAAGGCGTCAAAGATGAAATTAAAACAGGAGCAAAAACCTTTGGTGAAATATGGTTCAAGCTAAGGCGAGAATAGCAATTATCAGAGTAAGAGGAGCTGTTGGGTTAAACCCGAATATCAAAAGAGCTCTGAAATACCTGCGCCTTTACAGAAAAAACTACTGCGCGATTGTCTCGAATACTCCTGATTTCCTTGGAATGATAAGAACAGTCAAGGACTTCACAACATTCGGAGAGCTGAGCAAGGAAGCTTTCATCAAGCTCCTGCAGAAAAGGGGAAAGCTCGCAGGAGACAAGCCTGTTACAGAAGAATATCTGAAAAGCAAGATGAAAGAAGGCTTCACGGAATTTGCAGATTCATTTTTTGATTTCAAAAAAGAGCTCAAGGATGTTCCAGGCATGAAGACATTCTTCAGGCTTCACCCGCCAATAAAAGGATTTGAGCGGGCTGGAATCAAGAAAGCATATGCAGAAGGCGGCCCGCTGGGCTACAGAGGAAAAGACATCAACGAGCTGATTGAGAGGATGATTTGAAATGAGCTTTAATTCATGGCTGAAAGAAAGAAACATGAAGAGCTTAATGAACGACCCAGAATTTAAGAGAGATGTGGAGAACGCTTTACGCGAAGCGTTGCCATCTAGAGTATTACTAGAACTAATGAATAATTATCAGTCTTTATGGGAAAAGGTAGCACAGAAGGAAGCAAAGATAAGGATAGATGTCTCCTTCGGTAAAGATTATGTTTTCGTTACTCCGATGGACAGTAAAGAGCCAACAAATCTAAGAGATTATGGTACTTTATTCACGTTAGATGGAAAACAAGTTTATGCTCATAAGGATTTAACATGGTAGTCCGCAAAAGAACAAAAGACAGCAGGTCTAAGAGCAGAACGCACGGATGGGGAGCCGGCAAGAAGCACAGGGGAGCTGGCCACCGCGGAGGCAGGGGTTTTGCCGGCGTCGGAAAGAAAGGCGGGCAAAAGCAGACTGCTTACCTGGCAAAAGTAATAATTCCATTCGGCAGGCATGGATTCAGGCTCAGCAGAAGGGAAATGAAAGTCGAGCCCAATGTTCTCAACATCAAAGACCTTGACCAGAAAGCTGATGCATGGGTTGAGCAGAAGCTTGCAGCAAAAGAAGGAGATGTTTATATCATAGACCTTGAAAAGCTCGGATATACAAAACTTCTGTCAGAGGGAAAAACAACAAAGAAATTCAAAGTTACTGGGCCGGTTTCACAAAAAGCAAAAGAAAAATTAGGATTGAAAGATGAAAAAGATTAATTGTAATATTATGTGCTTGAGCGAAGCGAAACACATGCCTCTCTTTGTGGATTTCGTAGAGACACTTTCTCTCGCGAGAGAAAGGGGCTGTACATGGTAGATTGGAAAAAGATATTAACAATAATGCCGGAAGTCAGCCGTCCGACAGAAAAAAGACTGCCATTTAATACAAAGCTGATGTGGACGGGCATTACACTATTAATATTTTTTATATTATCTTATATTCCTCTTTACGGGCTTGGAGCAAACGCGCTCCAGCAGTTTGAATATCTTTCAATCATTCTTGGAGCAAGCTTCGGCTCGATAATCTCCCTGGGAATCGGGCCTATTGTAACTGCAAGCATTGTGCTCCAGCTTCTTGCAGGAGCAGGAATGCTCGGCCTGGACACAACAACTCCTGAAGGCAGAACAAAATTCCAGGCAATGCAGAAAATATTCATAATTTTCTTCATTATCTTTGAATCAGCTGTCTATGTATTTATGGGAGGCCTTGCGCCTGACCCTGCTCTTGCTGGTACAATAACTTATTTCTATTTAGAATTAGCTCTTGTTGCCCAGCTGTTCATCGGCGGTTATTTGATAGTTCTGATGGATGAAGTTGTTACAAAATGGGGCTTTGGCTCCGGAGTTTCGCTGTTTATTGTAGCTGGTGTAGCCAGCCAGATATTTGTGCGCGCTTTCAATCCTCTGCCGTCGCCGACAAATCCGGATGTTCCAGTCGGCGCGATTCCATATTTAATCAAAGCTCTGAGTATCGGCGAGCCGACAGGAGCAATGATAGCAGCTTCCGGAATAATCGCAACTGTAGCTGTGTTTGCAATTGTAGTTTATGCGCAGGCAATGAAAGTTGAAATTCCTCTTTCATTCGGAAGAGTAAGAGGATACGGCATGAGATGGCCGCTGAAATTTATTTACACTTCCAACATACCAGTTATTTTGATTGCAGCTTTGATGGCAAACGTACAGCTTTGGGCAAGGCTGATGCAGAACTGGGGCCATCCGATTTTAGGGACTTACTCAGGCAACACTCCTGCAACGGGATTAGTTAAATGGATATATACTCCTGATATAGTCAGCTCTGCCATAACAGGAACAGCAACCTGGACGATGGCAGGCCAAGCTTTGACATACATGGCATTTATGATATTAGGTTCAGTATTTTTTTCAGTGCTCTGGGTAAAGACAGCAAACATGGACGCAGGCGCCCAGGCAAAACAAATTTTGGCATCCGGCCTGCAGATTCCAGGATTCAGGCGCGACCCGCGTGTATTAGAAAGCATTTTAAATCGTTACATTCCTGGTCTAACTGTGATGGGGGGTGCATTTGTAGGCTTCCTTGCGTCTTTTGCAGACCTTGGAGGCGCGCTCTCAAGAGGAACAGGCATCCTGCTTGCAGTTATGATAATGTATCATATGTATGAGGACATCGCTCGTCATCACATGTTTGATATGCATCCGGGGCTGAGAAAATTTATATCAGCTGAGTAAAGAAAAAAATGGCAATCGTGGAGATATTACAGCAATATGCTTTAATTTCATTACTAGGCATATCTATTCTGCTTTCTCTGGTCACAACTTTAATCTACAAATATGCAACCAACCAAAGCGTGATGAAGGAGCTGAAAGCTGATTTGAAAAAATACCAGGAGCAAATGAAATCTCATAGGGATAATCCGACTGAAGTAATGGAGATTCAGAAAAAAGCAATGGAAGTAAATACAAAATATATGAAGCAAAGCTTCAAACCGATGTTTATCACAATGATTCCATTCTTAATTATATTTTATCTGCTGAAAATGGTTTATGATACAATGATTATAATACCTCTGTCATTCTGGCAGGGCCATCTTGGATGGGTTGGTTCATATATAATTTTTTCAATGGTATTCACTTCATTATTTAGAAAAGCGTTGAAGGTGGCATAGATGGCAAAGAGAAAATTAACAAAAGGCCGTGCATTGATTGAAATATCCGGCAGGCCCAGCCGCATCTCCCGTTCTCTAAAAAGAATTCAGCGCAAAACACCGGGCGGATGGACAGTAACCCATTACAAATACAAAAAGACGGGCAAGCATGTCTGCGCCATCTGCAAAGAGGTCCTGCACGGCAAGCCGAGAGGCTCGATAGTTGAAATTCACAGACTGCCGAAATCAATGAGAAGGCCTGAGAGACCGTTCGGCGGAATGCTCTGCTCTGCATGCAGCAGACAGATAATTTCTTTGCGGGCAAAATTAAAATTCAAGGAAATCAAGCCAGAGGATATTCCAATATCTCTGAAGGAATATGTGAAATAAAATGTCAAAGCCACTTTATTACAGGACAGAAGGAAGCGTAATAGAAGTAGATGAGGAAAAACAGACAGTCAGAATTGAGACGCTTGATGGCAAAATTAAAATAGTAGATACTTCTTCCTTTGACCGCAAATTAAAGATTGGCGATGAACTTATGATCGAAAAAGATTCAAAATTAATAGGAAGAGATAGAGTTGTTTGCGGCAGTAATACTTATCTGTCTATTCCTCATAGCGGGTTTACAGGAAGAATACAAATAGGTTATGCCGAAAAAGGTAATACTGAAAATGGTAACTGAAATAGGAAGATTGGCAGTTAAGATTGCAGGCAGAGATGCTGGCAGGGAATGCCTAATAATCAAAAAGCTTGATAAAAGTCATGTTCTGGTTGACGGCAACACAAGAAGAAGGAAATGCAATATTGCACATCTCGAAATTCTTTCCCAGAGGGCAAAGATAAAAGAAGATGCGCCTCATGAGGAAGTTGTCAAAGCTCTTGAAAGCCTTGGAATAAAAGTCAGAAAGAAAGTTGCAAGAGAGAAAAAGCCAGCTGAAGAAAAACCAGCTGAGAAGAAGGAAGAAAAGAAAATCAAATTTCAAAAGATAAAGAAAGAAGCTAAGCCTAAGAAAGAGCCGAAGACTGAATAATAAGAAAGGCTTCAAATTTGGTACAAAGATTTTTAAGACAAGAAATTCTTTAACTATTTTATGGACAAGTCGTATAAAGTCGGCTTAAGTTTCGGGCTGACGTCAGGGGTAATAACAACAATCGGGCTGATTGTCGGCTTGTACGCAGGAACATATTCCAAGCTTGCTGTCCTCGGCGGTGTGCTGACAATTGCGATTGCAGATGCATTTTCAGATGCATTGGGCATTCACGTATCTGAAGAGGCGCAGAGGAAAAAAACAAA
>CAYGVN010000005.1:0-19955 GCA_964353445.1 Candidatus Woesearchaeota archaeon | reverse complement strand
ATTTAAACCCTGCATCTGTTCTGCTTCTTGGTTTGTGACATTAGCTGCAACAGTAATTATGTCTCCTGCTTTAAATTTATTAGTTATTGGTTTTATTAGTATTACATTAATATCCCCAACCTGCTTGTCATCTGAAGGGTCCAAAGGATTCAAGCCGTATTCTATTTCAATACCATCTGGTGTTCCTCCATGGTCGCTGTCCAGCTCGTATGGGCTTGTATTATAATCATGCACTTCTGCATAATCTGTCAAACCATCATTATCTGAATCACAAGTGCTGCAATAACATAATGCATGGCTGTAAACACATAGATTTCCCAGGCTGCAAGTGTCCTGCAGGCTGTCGCAGTCCTGGCACGCACAGCCTTCGCCAAATTCGCAGATTGAATTTGGCTGGCCGATGCACAGCTTGTTTCCTCCATGAGCCAGACTGCAGTTACTTGAACACGCGCCGTCATTGCAAAGGGTTGTTCCAGCTGTACAAAATACACAAATTAATCCTTCGTCAACTAAGCCATCGCAGTCATCATCTATGCCATTGCAAACTTCCTCTGCTGGCTGGCCTGGAACTGCATTGCATTCTGTGCCCGAGCCGTTTTGTGTGCATACATAAATTCCTGTTCTTCTACAGGCGCCTACGCTGACTGAACATGATTGATTGAGATTAGGGAAATTCTCATCGACCAAGCCGTCACAATCATCGTCTGCACCATTACAAACTTCAGGCAAAGGTCCAATTTCATCTTCACATATTCCCCAATTTCCTGTCAAGCAGGTCTGGACTCCAAACTCACATTCTCCAACATCAGTTCCGCAGATTCTTATTAAATCTTCATCAACAATCCCGTCGCAATCATCGTCTATATTATTGCACGTTTCTTCAACAGGGTCAACTGCTCCGGTGCATTCCTGCCATCTTCCACCTGCACAAGTTTGGGTGCCTGAAACGCAAGCCCCAACATCTGTTCCGCAATCTTGTGTCTGGCCATTCAGACATTCGCAGATAATACCATCATCAATTAGACCGTTGCAATCATTATCCTTGCCATCGCAAACTTCAGCTGTTGGTCCAATACCAGAACATCCTCCCCAAGCACCTGCTGTACATTCTTCAACTCCGCTGGCACATTCGCCGATATCTGTTCCGCAGACTCTTATAACATTTTCATCAATACCTCCGTCGCAATCATCATCCAAATTATTACAAATTTCAATTGCAGGTCCAGTCTCGCCTACACAGCTTCCCCAGTTTCCGTTGATGCATGTCTGAATTCCTGATGCGCATTCTCCTATATCGGTCCCGCAACTTTGTGTCTGGCCGTCAATACATGTACAAGAAGGAATTCTATTGTCCACTATTCCATCACAGTCATCATCAAGCCCGTTGCAGGTTTCGTTAACTGGTGCAATCTCGCCTGCACAAATTCCCCAGCTGCCTGCTGTGCAGGTTTGAATTCCAGCAACACAGGCGCCTACATCTGTTCCGCATCCTCTGATTAAATTCTCATCTATACCGCTATCGCAATCATCGTCAAGCCCGTTGCAAGCCTCAGCTTGTGGAAGCGGGCATCCGCTCCAGCTGCCTGCTGTACAGGTTTCAGTTCCAACTGCACAAATCCCCTGGTGTGCAACAGAACAGTTTCTGGGCGCAATATTATCTATCACGCCATTGCAATCATCGTCTATACTGTTGCAAGCTTCAGCTGCTCCTGGATGTATATTTTCATTTGCATCGTTGCAGTCTGCAGGCCCGCAGTCTCCGCCTTCAATTGAATAATTATCACCATCATTGTCTGTGCATGTAATATTGATTACTCTTAATTTGAATTTATTCATGTTGTCCCTTACAGAACTTGGAATATCTCCTTCGCTGCTTGAAATATGGAATATAAGGTTTCTTGGATTGAAGCCTGACGGAGGAGCAATACAGTCTTGCTTTTGTGTAGCGTTCAAATTCAGAATATCAAATTCATCGAAAGTCATATTCTGCCCGATTGGCTGGCTGCATGATGTATCTATACTCTCGCAATAACTTGTCCCGTCTACTGTGATATTTATTTCTGGTTCAGATATATTTGTGACTGTGAATGTTGTATTGCTGGGAGTTATTGGATACTTTGCTATTAATTTAGAACCATAATAAACAGACGCATTTGTGGGCTGCGAAATTGCAAGCGGCTCGCTCAACTGCATCGTCGAAGAATATATTTTTCCGCAGGATTTGCATTCTGGGCTAACAGATATATTAAGCCACTTCCAGGCCAGGCGGGTTTCTAATTTTTTATGGTCACTAGAAGCACCCCATAGCTTCTCTATATTCCTCCATATCTTTTTCTCTTTTCCAGGCATTGTGCAGCCATCACCGCATTCCATAGTATCTCCAACAGGGGATTCAGAAGCATATTTGTAAACTCCAATGTAAGTGCTGTAGCGCCTGCTGTCCTTTGACCACTTGAAATGCACGACCGGTTCCCCTTTTTCCATCAATCCATTATTATTTGCATCGATGTAGACAACTGTATCGACATTTTCATGGCCGTCTGCTCTCTCAAAATAAAAGTAGATGTAATTTTTATCCCAGGTTGAAGCAAATCTTACCAAATCCCTTGCCTGTTTAGGCTTGTCCAAATCAGTCATATTTGCCCAAGACCCGTCATAGATCACCTTGTCAGGATTGCTCAAAATAGAAGTCCAGTCGTTGAATCTGCCGTCAATTGTTATTGGCGGTGAAGCAATATGGTATCCTGTAATTGATACTTGCATAAAAGAGCTTAATGTTATAATAAAAATTGCTATAGCTAATGTAAGCAGCATTCTGTAAGACATATTAGGATTCTTCTTTCTCGTTTCCCTAAAAAATCGCAGAGCGATTTTTGGGGCCCAGCGAACTCTGTTCGCTTGGGTTCTTTCTGCTCTTCTTTTGGCTTTTATTTTTCTTTTCATTTCTTTTTGCCTTTTACTTGTTCGATAATCCAATCAGTGATAATATGAGAAAGCACATCGCTGCGATTAGAGCCATATATTCCAATTTTAGAATCAATTACCTTAATCTGCTCTTTAGTCAGAGTTACCAATACCCTTTGCGTGCCTGCTTTGACGCCGGTCCCTTTCATTTGTATCTATTTAGATACTTTTTAGATACTTAAATATTTTGTGTTCCGGGAAAGAAGTAAAATTAATCTTAACTAGCGCTTGGATTTGCCGGCTTTCTTTTTTTCTTTCCCTAAAAAATCTCTCTGAGATTTTTGGGGCCCAGCCAAACGTCGTTTGGCTCGGGTCCACCAAATTGCAAATAAGATATCAAATATCAGCATATTGATAAATACAGCCAGCAGGAGATAGTAAACTCTTGGAGTCACGTAGATGAATTTGAAAATAATCATTGTCTCTGGCGGTAGCTCCATAGTGATATTTGCTTTTGTGCCTAATATTTGGTTCAAAGTAAATTTGATGTCAGGCATGTCATTTTGGTCTGCATCAATCTGCACTTTCTGGCCCAAATCAACAGTTAAATAATAATAATCTACTCTTAATTCTGCAGAGTTGTTGATTATACGAATTTCTTCAACAGTATGATTCACGCCTTTGAAAGTATATATCCAGGTTTCTCCAAGGTCTACCCAGACTGTAAAATTCTGCTGTTTGGCAAAATCTCCTATATAAAATATGTTTGGAAGCACTGGCGGAACTACTTCAACTGCAGCTGGCCCAATTGCAGATGGAAAGCCTTTGGGGGCAGAAGGCGCAAGGCAGTCTTGCGGGCAGGTTGCATAATCTTCTGGAGGCTGGCAGAAGCCGTCTCCGCAGACAGGCGGTCGATAAGCAATGCCAATTGCCGGGTCGCCTGGCTTTAAATTAACAATTGAACGTATTGCAAAATCTGTTATGTTTTGTATCAGAGTAAAATTATTATTACAAGTTCTTGCTGTGAAATTCCAATCAGTGCATTTGTAGACACCGAAGTTTCTTGCTTCTGAGTGCACAAGATGCAATCTTAGAAATTCATAATCTTTGATTAACGGGTCTACTGCAAACAGCTCAATGAAATCCGTATGGGATAATCTTGCTGCATCATTTGCAGTATCATCAATAACTAAAATATCCCCTACAGGGCCCTCATTGGCCATGAACATATAGTGCACCAATTCCAAGCCCGAGACATTTATCGGATATATATAAATATCATAATATACTCCATAATTAAAAGTCAAAGTATAATCTTCATCATCTACGGCAATTAAATTGCCAAATTCATCATAGACAAATACATCGCTCCTGACAGAGCTGTTTTCAGGATTTATTATTCGGCCTATCCATGAATAAGGCGGAAGAATTTGTATTGCTCTGCTTCTGTCTAATTGAGAATTATTAAAATCAGTTGCGAGAATGGTATAATTTCCCATAGAAGTGTTGCCGACATTCCAGACAAAAGCAAACCCCCCAAAAGAATTAGTTGTAACATTTATCGGAAAACCAAGCACAGAACTGCCTGTTAAATTCCGGATATCAAGCTCTATTATTGAATTTGCGCTGAATTGACGGCCTTCAATTGTAGCATTTGTATGAGGAGAGTATTTTGTAAATTCAGTATACAAAGAAGAATTTGCAAATATATTTAAAGAGCTGTAAGTTGTTGCAGAGCCGGTTATTAGATTATTGTTCTGAACGCTTATGATAATTATAAAAATAAATATTATTAGAAGTGGCCAGCGTTTCATAACGAAAACTGGTCTTCGCTTGGCCCAGTTTTCGGAATGGAAAAATCGGTCCGATTTTTTCATAAAATAAAAAAGAAAAAAGGTATATTTATGCTTAGTGGTTTAGTATCTCTTCTTCTTTCTCAATGCAGCCAGCACTATTAATACTAATAGAACCAAGCCTATTGCAATTGCAGGCGTGAAATTCCTTGCTTTCGGTTCGCAGGCTACTTTCAAAGTCAATGGCACAGAAGCTGTTGCTCTTGTTGAAGAGCCTGCTCCTCCTGTTTCTGCAGTTGTTTCTGTCTTTTCAGCTGCAATTACTTCTCCTGTATAAGTTTTCTCAGCCTCTCCACATTTCTGCTCGCAGAACATGCCTGCTATGCAGTCTTCGCTGTAGACTTTCGGGATTTTGAAGCAGATAGAAGCTGGCAATGCTTTGTCGTGTGTTGTTCCTGCTGGCACCAGCTGTGCCTGGCTGTCTATTGCAAGCGGAGCTAATTCTCCGGTTGCAGTCAAATAGATGTTTGCATCTTCGCTGAACGGGTTGTAAACGCTGTAATTTATGCAGTTAGTCTGGCTTTCTTTTACAGATTCACTCTGAGTGGCCCACATGATTCCCACGCCTTTTTCAGCAGCCACTAAGGGAACTATAAGTAAAAGAAAAAGCGGAAGCAAAAATTTATATTTCATTTTGCCTCCTAACAGCTCGACCCTGTGTATACAGCTTTGTATTCAATTGTGTTGGCGTATGTTCCTGCTGCCTGGCCGACTGGTATATCAAGCCAGTATCTATAATATCCGTTTCCGCCCGGAGCAATGTTGTTGTTATTGTTTTTTACAAAAGATGTTGTAAATGTTACTGAACCTGGCGGCCCTGATGGCAATGATGCAGTATTTGATTTGCTGTCAGACCAGGTGTAGTTTCCCAGACCAATCTCGCTTCCGCCTGTTGTATTCAGCGGGCCCTGGGCTCTTGTACAAAGGTCAATATTTACATTTGAATCATTTGATTCCAAAACCCACATTGTAGTTGTGCTGTTTGCGCCATTGTAATCGTCTGTTGCATTCAAATCATCAGCTGGTAAAACAGTTATATTGCCGAAATCAATGCCGTTTGCCAAGTTAGCTGATAATGTTATGGCATAGTAATATGTGATGCTTACTCTCGACTGTGTGCTTTGTAATGTTGCAGAGCCAGTAATTGCCGGCGCTTTTGAATATGTAAAAAAGCCTGCTACTATTACAAGTAGTACACACAGAAAAATAATCGCTGGGACTTTTAAATCTGCCATTTTAACCCCTCTTTATTATCAATTTTTATATTATCTTAATATATATACTTTTCTTACAAAAATTAAGGAGAATATCCTGTTTGTACAACTTTAAACGTGAGATTATTGCTGTAATCCCCGGCCTGCTGTCCGCCTGGAATATCCAGGAAAAATTTCAGCCAGCTCTTTGTGCTGTTTGTCATGTTGTATCCAATTTGGTTGTCTGTGTAATTTGTTGTCAGGCTTTTCTTGGCTGCAGACGATACAGTTGAATCTGCTGTGCTGAAACTTATTTTTTCATTTTTCAGAGGAATCTGGTTTGCACCAGATGTGAGATTGCTGTCTGCTTTTACATAAAGGTCTGCCTGCAAACCAATTGCTTCAATTATTACATAATAATCTGTGCTCGAGTTCCCATTATTTCCTTCTGCAGATAAATTATATACCGGCAGAGTTGTGATGTTCCAGTCAACACCAGAACTTAATTTTGTTGAGAGGGCAATTGCCAGAGACGGAGCAAGCACAGTGAAATTTGATGTTCGGCAGGTTATATTGTTCACCGTATTATTTGCACAAACAGAGTAATTATAATTCCCGGCAGATGTTGCATTCCATAAATAATACCATACGTCATCTCCGTCTTTTGCCATAGTATAATTTGTTCCAGTTATCCCGAGCAGAACATAACTTAGGTTTGCGCCGGTCACCTTTGCTGTAAAATTAATCTTCTGCCCTATAAATACTGTATTCGGAGTAGCATTTATCCAGTGAATTATCGGACCTGAAATACAATCGCTATCTTCTCCGTCTATGTACCCGTCGCAGTCATCATCTCTGTGATTGGTGCAGTTCTCAACTGCTCCAGGGTAAACATACTTATTGGAATCGTTGCAGTCTATCGGACCGCAGCCGCAGCTTTCGGGCGTGAAGCTCAGCAAAATAACTAAATCCTGGTAATCTGCTGCCATGGAGTGTAAATTATCATTGAATTCGAAGAGCATCAAAGCTTGATTTTTTCCGATATCTATCTTCATATCATCATCAATAAAATCATCCAGCACATCCGGCAGAGCAGACTGATTACTAAAGCGGGGCGTATCCGGCACATTATCCCCGTCTTCTAAAACTAATACATGCGGATTTCCTGAATCAGAGTCATAATATTCATAAAATATATTTTTATACTTCGCAATGCCTCTGACAGCCACATCAGTAATCTTGCTTAGATTTGTTGTATAGACTTCCCCGCCGTCAACATCATTGCCTGAGAATAGAGTATTAATATCATTATCCAGCCAGAGCTTAACGTAAACATCCATCTCCGGCCCGTACTCTCCATAAGTTATCTCAGAAGCAATGACTTCAAGGCTAAGCCCTCCTTTTGGAGCGATAATTTTTCCACTGCTCTCGATGATTATGTTCTCCAGACAGCCCGATCCGGTTACATTAAAGCCGTCTTTATCATTGTCTACGCAATTTGGCTTGGGCTGAGGATAGCAGTATTGTGAAAGTTGCCTGTCTTCGAATGATTCTGGAGCCAAAACCCGCTCTGTAAGCTTTGTCTCATTCAGCACTTCAACATAAGCAATACTGTTTTCTGCCAAAAACAAAATTACTAGAGCAAATAGTAGTAAAACAGCGCACTTGCCAAACCGGGCCATTCAAATTAACTGGCAGTTTGTTTTTAAAAAGATTTGTGAATGTAAAGCTTATATATATTTAAATCTAAAATAGTGTTGGCCACGATATGAAAAGAGAGTACTTGAGAGCAAATTCAATTTTATTTCTAACACAGATAGGCTACGGGCTCACAACAGCCCTGCTGTCTGTTTACCTGGCTGAAAGAGGAATCGGCCTGGCAAACATAGGCATCATTTTTGCTGTGGGCGCAATGCTTGCAGGGTTATTCAGAGTTCCGATTGGGTACATAGTCGACTGCCTCGGCAGGAAACGCTTCATCATACTCGGCGCTATAGGATATCCAATTTTTTCTGCAGGCCTGATTTTTGCAACCACAGTCCAGCATTACACACTGCTGAATTTAATGGTGGAATTTTTCGGCGCTGTTTTCTGGACAGCATTCAGCGCTTATTTATTTGACATAATGGCCAAAGGAAAAGAGGGAATTGCGCTTAGCGGCAGAAATATAACCTTGTACTCTGCATCTATTTTTGCTCCTGTCCTCGCCGGAATTCTGGCAACTCACTTCAGCTTTGCCAAATTATTTTTAATCGGCGCTGCAATATCTGTTTCTGCAATTTTACTTGCCCTAACTGTCAAGGACCACAACCATCACAAGAAAATGTGTTACACTACACTGGAGCAGGAGTATAAATATATATTTAATATTAAAGGCATGGGCGTGATTATATTAATAATTTTTATTGGAGATTTTATTTTTGCTTTCTGGTCTATTTTCATGCCCATCTGGCTGCAGCAGCAGGGCATCAGCCTCGAGGCAATCGGCACAATTTTATCTGTCAACATGCTCGTAGGAGCAATTTTGCAGATTCCAATGGGCAAAGCAATTGACAAATCGCCTGCGAGAAATATTTTGATTCCAGGGTTTTTATTATTCTGGCTTGGAGGAGTGCTGTTCTTTACCTTCAAAAATTATTTTTCATATTTGATGGGCAGAATAATGATTGGATCCGGTTCGGATGCATCCTACTGGCCTGCTGTCGGCATGCTGGCAAAGATTACTCCGAAAGCTGAGCATGGAGTTGCAGTTGCACTGATTTTCGGGCTGTCTGCTGTTATGCGCGGAGCAGGCTATGCAATCGGAGGAGTGCTTTCATCAATATTTGGCATCGAATTTGTTCTTGTAAATATCGGTTTCGTTGCTTTGGCAGCTGCAATTCTAATAATACCATCCAAGCTTTTGAGAAAAAAGGGAACGCAATTTCACAAGCTGCATCATATTCGAGCCTTGAATCACAGGCACAATCATCACAGCTAATTAGATACGCCTGCGACAAAGTTAAATAATTTGCTTTTATTTTCTTCTTTTATTATGATTGAAGAAACACTAGTTCAGCTGTCACGGTCAGCTGGCACCCGCTTCGCTGCATTCGCAGCTCAGAAGGTTATCAAGATTCAAAAGCTTAGACGATTACTATGGAAGAGACATTAGTTCTAGTCAAGCCAGAAGGAGTTGAAAAGAAACTTATCGGTGAAATAATCAGCAGATTCGAAAAAGCTGGACTGCAGATTGCCGGCTTGAAACTTGTGCAAGCGACAGAAGAGCTTACTGAAAGGCACTATCCTCTTTCAGACGAGTGGGTAAAAGGGCTGGCTGAGAAAACAAGAGCTTCTTTCGCCAAAAAAGGCATTGAAATGAAGGAAACTGATTTGGAGATTGCAGAGAGGGTTCAGGCTTGGCTGAAAAATCATCTCAAGAGCGGGCCGATAATTGCAATGGTCCTTCGGGGAAACTGCGCAGTTGAAATTGTCAGGAAGCTGGTTGGCTCAACAGAGCCGAAGTCAGCTGCTCCCGGCACAATCAGGGGGGATTTTTCAGCTGACAGCTATGAATTAGCTGACAAGGAACAGCGCTGTATAAGAAATATTATCCACGCTTCAAGCAGTGTAGAAGAAGCCAAGAGAGAAATAGATGTCTGGTTCAGGTCAAAGACTGTTTACTTTTAATTTTTTGATTCAATAAATTCTTTTAATTTGTTCAGTGCAATTCTTCTCATGCTTATTGAATTTTTTTCTTCTCTGCTCATTTCTGCAAAATTTCTGGAGAATCCATCTGGCTGGAAAATTGGGTCCCAGCCGAAACCTGAGCTGCCTCTTGGAGAAATAATTTTACCCTTGATTGAGCCCTCAAAGAAGTATATTTCATCCTGGCTTTTTGCATAGCCTACAATTGTTTTTGCTTCTGCTTTATTATTCCCCAAATTTTTAGTAATATTAGACAAGCCTTCAATTCCAATTGTTTTCATAAACCACTTTATCAAAGGCCCCGGCAGTCCATTCAGGCAGTCAAAGCAGAGGGAGGTATCCTCAACAATAAATTCAGCTTCCCTATGATTCAGCGCTTCCAAAAGTTTTGCTTTTATAATTTCTTTTGCGTCAATATCTTGAATCTCGGGCAAATCGATATTAATTTGCTCAACTTGAGGCAGAATTGATTTAACTTCTTCAAATTTGTTTTTATTTCCGGTGATAAAATAAAGTGTCATAATATCTTTATCCGGATAAACCTTTTTAAATCCCTCTTCTAACTGTATATTAAAAGTGGTGATGCAAGATGATACGCCAGCCAATAATAACCATCTCTAACCTCTATTAGATTCTTTCAAAAGGTTTATATTTTGCCTTTGACTATTATTACTAAGGATTAAAAATATGGCCAAAGAGATTTCAGCAAAATTATATAAAATAAACAAAGGCTCTAAAAATCAACCATGTTATAAAGCCATAACAAAGCGAGAAGTTTGTGAGCGTCAAAACTTAGATCTTGGCGACGGTCTGCTTTTAGAAATAAATGGTAACATTTTTCCTACGGTTCTTACAAAAGTTGGCAATTCAAAAGGCTCTTTCTCTTATGCGTTCACAATTCCGACAGATACGGGAAAAAAGTTACCTAGAAAAGAAATTACACTTAAATTACTACAAATATGTAAACCTTTAGAACAAAAATTAAGGAAAGAAAAAAGTAGCATAATTTTACCTATATTTAGAAAAACTAGTTTGGGCAGTCCAACATACGCTTTTGACTTAAATAAAAAAGAAATTCTTCTCTGGACCTATAGCAGAGGTTGTAAGCCTTTTAAGTTACCAAAATGCATTCCACTTGAAAAAGATAAATTTGATTTGCTTGAAATTGCAGGCGCATTTTTTTGTGAAGGTCTGAGAGCTAAAAAGAAAGGCCATAACTTAGATCGCCTTTCTTTCTCAAATGCCGAGCCAGAACAAATAGCATGGTTTATTCGAGCAATGCAAAGCTTATTTAAAATAAAATTTGAAACGTGGCAGTGCCAAATTCTATTTCCAGATATCTCTATAAATTCTATTGATAAACTAAAGTCTTTTTGGCAGAAAATTGGTTTAGATAAAAATAAAATAAAAGTTTACAAAAATGAAACTGTTAAAGCTGAACATGGCGTGTGCATAATCTCAATAAGTAATTCGACTTTAGCAGAGATGTTCTACCAGATATTTGAATTTTGTAAAACTCTGGCTCTGCAAAATAAAAAATATGCGTTGAGCTTTTTTAGAGGGGTTAGCAGAGGTGATATTGGAATTTCAGAAAAAAGCAAAAGCATATTCTTCTCCACACAGGAAAGAGATGACGTTGAATTTTTTCAAAAGATATGTAATTTATTAAATTTATCAGTTTCTGAGCCTTACTATAGCAGCCATTGTTGGAATTTAGCCATATACCGTTATGAGAGCTTCAAATACTTACTACTTAATAACGCAATAGCACATACGAAAAGAAGAAAAGCTCTATGTCAGCGTTTAATAAAATCAAAAAAATCATTACTCTTTAAATACCTTCGAGCCATTTTTGAAGGTGAAAATACTTCTTTTTTGTTGAGCAAAAAACTCAACCTTTCACAAGTAACTACTGTTCATTATCTCAGAAAATTCAGAATAAATAATTATATCCGCAGCGCAAGGAGCTATAACAATGCTGCATATTTATATAGCTTGACTTCGAAGGGGAAAAAGGTTTTAAACCTCTACTCTAAAATCGAAAGAGGTGAAAATATAATATGATAAGGCAACCAATAATTACCGTGCTTGGACACTAAGTGGCAAAAAATGCCACTTGGCCAAAGATGTGGATCACGGTAAGACAAGCCTGCTCGATTACATTAGAGGCACCACTGTCGCCAGCCGCGAAGCCGGCCTGATAACCCAGCATATTGGAGCAACTGAAGTTCCTCTAGATGTTGTCAAGAAAACATGCGGCTCTCTGCTGGAGAAGTTTAAGCTTAAATTCACTCTTCCCGGCCTGCTTTTCATCGACACGCCAGGCCATGAGGCATTCGCCAACCTAAGAAAAAGAGGAGGCTCTGTAGCTGACCTAGCTGTTGTTGTAATTGACATAACACAGGGCGTCCAGCCCCAGACAAGAGAAGCAATTGAAATCCTGAAAGCATTCAAAGTTCCATTTATAATTGCAGCCAACAAGATAGATGTAATAAGCGGTTGGAAACTGCATTCAAAAACTTTTATTGAAGATATTGAAAAGCAGCTTGTATCTGCGAAAGAAGCTTTTAATTCAAAATTTTACCAGCTTATGGGTGATATTTCTAAATTGGGATTTGACTGCGACCTTTACCCTAAAATCGAAGATTATACCAAGAAAATAGCAATTGTCCCTACTTCTGCAAAAACAGGTGAAGGCATTGCCGAGCTTCTAGCGGTTTTAACCGGCCTTGCCCAGAAATATCTGGAAAAGAGCCTGAAGATTGAAGTTAAAGGGCCTGCAAAAGGAACAATCCTTGAAATAAAGGAAGAAAAAGGAATCGGCACAACAGCTGATGCAATAATCTATAACGGGACATTGAAGAAAGGCGATACAATCCTGCTCGGAGGCCTGGGAGAAACTATCCAGACAAAAGTAAGGGCTCTCCTGAAGCCACTGCCTCTTACAGAAATAAGAGAAAAGCGGGCTAAATTCCAGCAGGTTGATGAAGTTCACGCTGCAACTGGCGTGAGAATAGTCGCGCTTGAGCTTGACAAGGCAATTGCAGGCGCTCCTCTTCGTGCTGCCCGCAGCTCCAAGGAAATTGAGGCTGGAGAAAAAGAAATCCAGGAAGAAATAGAAGAAATCCTGGTTGAGACAACTGAATCTGGAATTATTCTGAAGACAGATACTCTCGGCTCCCTGGAAGCTTTGGCCAAAATGCTGAAAGACAGAGGCGTGCTTATACAAAAAGTCGGAATCGGCGACATAAATAAAAAAGATATTATGGAAGCTGCAGCAAATATTGATTCTCATCCAATGGAAGCTCTTGTTCTCGGCTTTAATGTCAAGGTAGAGCCTGATGTGCAGACACAGGCTGAATCCATGAAAGTCGGAGTTATCACAGATAATGTTGTTTACAAGCTGATTGAAAGGTATGAAGACTTGATTGAAAAGAAAAAGAAAATGTTTGAGCTTGAAAAGCTGGCTGGCCTAACCTGGCCTGCGAAGTTCAAGATTCTAGCCGGCTATGTTTTCAGGCAGTCCCACCCGGCTATCTTCGGCGTTGAAGTTATGAGCGGAAAGCTGAAGCCGAAAGTTGCAATAATGAAAGAAGACGGCAAGGAAATCGGCGAAATCAAGACAATTGAAAGCGAAGGGGAAAAACTGGAAGAGCTGAAGCCCGGGGAAAAGGCAGCTATTTCAGTTGAAGGCATAACAGTCGGCAGGCAGGTCAAGGAAGGCGACATTTTGTTTGTCAGCCTGACAGAAGCTGCTTTCAGAACCCTCAAGGATAAGAGAGATGTTCTGACAAAGAGCGAGATCGGCGTTCTCAAGGAAATTGCAGAGCTCAAGAGAAGGGAAAAGGCGACTTGGGGATTGTAAAATCCTCCTTTATTGATAGTAACTCGTGTTTATTAACCAAATTTTTCTAATAGATAATGTGATAAACATGGACCAAAAAACTTGGGGATGGATAAAAGTATTAGGTGGTTTGATTGCCCTATACTTTTCAGGAAAGATCTGGATGGCCGCTAAAGGAGATACTATAGCACTATCAGTTGCCATTTTGGCGCTGTTGACAGTTGTAGGCGGCTACTGGAAAGCAACAGGAAAGAAATAAGCCTAGATTTCTTTTTTTTGTTTATTTTTTAATTAATTCAAAATTCACAGTTTTAGCTTCATCCATGCCGTGAAATGCCATCAAATCTTTTATGCGGCTTTTTATGGTATCCATTGCTGTGTTGTGAGCTATTTTTCTATCGTGATATGTCTCGCTGCTCTTATTTGTGCTATTGTGATTATTAGGCCTGTCCATAATTGTGTGCTGGTATTCAACTACGAAGTGCTCGCCATCCTCTACTATATTGGCACTAAATGATTCGATATGGTTTGGGTCTCCTCTGACATAAAAGCTGGCGCGGTATTTGTCGCCAAATTTTTCAATTTTTATTGTGTTTTGGGGTTCTCCTGCTTTGTATCGTTTCATTTCTAAAATTTCTTTTTTGTCATCTTCTGAGAGATTATTCAATAATTCTTCTAAGTTTTTCTTAAGATCTTCAATAGCTTTGTTCTTAGCAATCTCTTCACGGCTTTTTCCAAAAGGGTTTCTGAAAATCTTATCCTCTCTTCCGTCAGCGTAAAGACCAGTCAAATTGCTAAGACGCCAGTGTATTGTGTACAGACTATTTTTGGATTCGAAAGACTCTTCGGTGTATCCCAAATTCAATAAATCATCTACTGTTATAGCGCTTAATGCATTCATAAATATATATTTCAAGAAAGTGATTTAAAATCTATGTTTCATTGCCTTTAAATCTTTAGGACAAAAATTTCTTCGTCTCCTATTTTTTTCTTTGCTATAATCTGATATTTCTCTTTTATTTTTGACAAATCCGCGAGAGATGAAGCTGTAAAGTATATCTCTCCATTTAGATTCAGGTGTTTTTTTGCCTGCTCCAAAAACTTGTTCAGGACTTCAACTCCTGACTTGCCACCTGACCAAGAAATGTCATAGTAAGCATCTGACTTGTCTGAAGGAAGATAAGGCGGGTTGAAAATTATTACATCAAATTTCCCTATTACCTTACTGAACAGGTCTGACTCAAGAACTTTTATCTTAACTCCATTCAGTTCAGCATTAATCCTTGCGCATTCAACTGCTTTTGGATTAATATCAACTGCAGTGACATCTGCCCTCGCTTTGGCGCAGTGGATTGCAATAATGCCGGAGCCTGTTCCAATCTCAAGCACTTTCTGTTTTGGCTTTATTTCAAGAGCTTTTATCAGGAGAAGAGAATCTTCCCTTGGCTTGTAGACACTTGGCAAAATCTCCAATTTAAGGTTTAGAATTTTCATTTCTTCAAAATTAATATTATTGCATCATGCGTATGTGGATGTTCATCTTCTAAATCTTTGCTAGTAAATTTTTCAGATTTTAGAATTTTGAAATCTTTATATGCATCTAAAATTTCTTTTTCTGAATAAAATTCTGTAAATTTTTCTATGCGTATTGCTTTTGTGTTTAATAAAAATCCAAGGCAGGCAACGCCTCCTTTTTTCAGAACTCTGTATATTTCCTTAGCTGGTTTTTCCAAGGGTATAAAATGCAAAACCCAGCCTGAATAAACTGCATTGAAAAATTCATTTTCAAATGGAATTTCATTTGCATTTCCAATTTGAAAGTTTACTTTTTCTGCTTTTGCTTGGGCTTTTTTAATTGCTTCTTTTGAGATATCTATGCCCCATACTTTGAATCCCTGTTTTGCAAGAAAAATAGATTCTCTGCCACTTCCACAACCTAAATCCAAAACATTATCTCCTTTTTTCAAATAAGGTAAAAGTCGTTTAGAATCTTCAGGCTGTTCTTCCCACTGAGCTCCTTTTTTGTATACTTTGTCCCAAGTTTTATCTGACATTATTCTTTCCCTAAAAAATGCTTTGCATTCCAAGAAAAATCAAAAAGATTTTTCTGGACCAGAAGAACTTCGTTCTTCTTGGTTTTGGGGCCCAGAAAAGCGAAGCTTTTCTCGGGCTTCTCTTTAGATTTTTCTTTAGGCTGGTCTTTTAATACTCATCTGCTCAGCAAACATAACTTTAGTAATGTCTTCACAATTATATTTCTCAGCCAATTTTAGAATGCGTTTTTCTATAGATTGCCAGCTACTATCATGTATAGGTGAACCCTGTTCTCCTGCACCAAGACCTAGAAATGTATAACTGCTTCCAATATAATGCTTATATTTTAGATAAGGTTGGCCTTCCTGGTCTAATGCAATATATTTTAAAAAGCTGTAATAATCTTGGACTTCACCTAAAAATCCTTTACTCACTTGTGTTATCGAGCCTCTAACTTCTATCTTTTTGATTTCATCTTTTTGAGCATTTACAGCTTTAAAGAATTCATTTACATGATTAAATTTACGGCTTCGTCTATAACAATTTATTTTATTTAGCAAGCTCATTCTTTTCTTCAGGTTTAGCTTCTTCTTTCGGCTTCTCTTCAAAAAGAGGCTTCTCGCCCCACTTGATGACCTTGCAGTTTACCTGGCTGGTGTCAGCTGAGATTGTATTGCCCCTGACTGATTTTCTCTGCCTCATGCCCTTGAATTTCTTTGACGGCTTGAAGCCGACTGTCTTGCCGGCAAGAAGCAGTCTCCTGATTCCGAGGCCTTCAACATCTTTTCTCATTGGAAAGCCTGATTTGTCAGAACCGCCTGTGATTTCAAATTCATAGCCCATCAAGCCGAGCAGTTCGCCCCTGAATTTGTCTCCGACTTTCTTGCCAACCAGCTGGTCAGCATCCGGGCTCTTCAGCTCTGCTTTCAGTGTCTTTTTGCTTTTTGAATCTCCGATTGCTAGTTTGAGCTCTACCATATTTACCTGCTTGCACCTGCCTGCCTCTCCAGCTCAATTCTTTTGTTGACTGCGTTTGATTTTGATGCGTCTGAATTCCTGGCTGCAATTATCTCGTCAGCCAATGTTTCTGAAATATGCTTTTTTCCACGAACAGAATGCACAAATGCGCCCTGAACCATCCACCTGAGCGTCAGGTCGAGCCTTCTCTGCGGAGCAAGGTCAGCTGCCTTTGGATAGCGCACTCCACCGTATTCGATTGTTGCAATGCCTTCTCTGGGCGTGGATACTTCAAGCGCGCGGACAAATACTTCAACTGGATTCTGCTTTGTGCGCTGTTCAATAATTTCAAATGTCTTTTTGATAATATTATACTGTGTATTTATTTTGCCGGAGTCTGGACCGCTCGTCCAATAATGTTTTTTTCCTTTGTGGCCTGGAACCATTAATTTTCCGACCAGTCTTTCAACAATAGATTTCTTTGATTTCCAGAATTGTTTCTTTATTGTTCTTCCGGCTGAATAAGGAACAAACATCGGGGATAAATTAATGTAAGGCTTCAAGCCCAAGTCACGGACTTCTATCTCAGTTGACCATCTGCCGAAAAGCTTCATAGCAGGCCTCTGCATCTCCGGCTGCTTTTCAATTTTGATTCTCTTTGGCTTCGGCTTCTCGATCGGCTTCTCAGCCGGCTTCTCGATTGGCTTCTCAGCTGGTGCTTGTTCAGCTTTAATTTCAGGTTTAGATTCAGTTTTAACTTCTTCAGGTTTGGGTTCTTCGGATTTTGTAGAAATCCCGAGCGAAACCTTTGGTTTCGCTGGGCCAACAAAAGCATTTGCTTTTGTGGATCCACCTGAACCTTGTTCAGGTTGGCCCAGCTGAACTTCGTTCAGCTTGGGCTTTTCTGAAATCTCTTTTTCAACTTTAACAGAACTTTTAGCCATTCTATCTTCCAATTGACTTTTCTATTCTTCCCCTTACTAGTTCTCTTATTGGCTGGTTGTTGACCTTGCAGACCTGCCACTTAACTTCGGGAATATCTCCTTTGGATTTTCCCATTCTGCCGCCGATTCCCTCTACAGTAACTGTATCGTGCTCGTTGATGAATGTGATGGCTCTGTTGCCTGGTACAAAAGCTGTTATCTGCTTTCCGTTTTTGGTCAGCTGAATCCTGACTGCTTTTCTCATGCCAGAGTTAGGCTGCTTGGCTTCCAATTGACGCTTTTCAAGAACTATGCCGGTAGCCTGAGGAGCGCCTTCCAGAGGGTCTGCTTTCTGCTTGAGCTTAAGAACCCGCTTGACATACCATTTATTGCTCCATCTGAATCTAGCTCTTCTTTTCTTCAATTTCTTGCCTGCTCCGAGGCCTCTCGATTTTTTACCCATTTCTAAGAATAGAACTTAAAAGAGATATTTATAAGCCTTACTGGGGCACAATAATCTCCTCGATTTCCGGGAAATACCTCTTTATGATTTCTTTCAACTGCTTCAGTTTAGCCTGATTTTCTCCTAGAAGGAAACGGCGCTCCCTGCCGGATGAGAACTGCACATTTATTATCTTTTTGCTATCCTGCTCTGAAAGAAAAACATTTGCCGGCTCCAGAGGAAAAACAAAATTCTTTACAAGGTCAGAAGGATTGTCTGCGTGCTCAATTATTTTGACGTCTTTCTGCAGATCTCTTTTCAAGTCCTGGATATTCCTGCCCTGCTTGCCGACTGCCAGGCCGGCCTGTCCGGGCTCTGTGATAAAAATAATCATTCCGTTTGTTGTAAAGCAGTCCTTGGCTTCTACTCTTGTAATTTTTTTAAATAAATTTATGTATCCGATAATGTTTGCATCAAATTTCTTAATAATCATCTTATTTACCTTTTATTTTTTACCCTTTCTTCTTCTTAATACTTGCTACAGCTATTGAAAAAGGCTTCTTAACCAAAATTGAGAATTCCTCTGCATTTTCTTTTAACCTTGTAAGCGCTACTTCAGAAAGTTTTGTCAGCGATTCTATTAATTTTACAATATTTGCCGGGCAGTCAGATGAAATAAAAATTTCATGGACTTCCCCGTTTCTCAGCGCCTTCAAAGTTCTGTCTGCACCGAATATCGCCCGCTTCTCCTTGTCCGCCTTGATTAAGTCATCAATTGCCATCAAACGCTCTCCCTCTTCATATGCACGATAAGGTCCGGCAGGCCTGTTCCAACTGGAATCGGCTGGTTAATCATTATATTCTCCACGACGCTGGACAGCGCATCTGTCTCGCCTACTGCGCTTGCATCTATCAAATGCTTCAGAGGAATTTCAAATGATGCCCTGGCAAGCACTGAAGTTTTTTGGCTTGTTATGCCGTGCCTTGTGATTCCTTTCAGTTCTCCTGTGCAGCACATCAGGTCAGCCACCAGGAGCAGATGCCTTACATCAACCGGCATGCCCTGTTCATCGAGCACTGCAAGCAGTTCATTTATAACGGTCTGCCTTGCAGCTTCTATTCCAAGAACAGATGCCACTTCGTAAATATTATTGGAAGTTGTCCTGTTTTCGTCGACTTCTTCTACCTGGAAAACACCTTTCAGGTTGGAGCCGAAGGTTTGAACAACCCATTCTCCGTTTCTCATAACCGGGAGAATTTCTGTTACATCCTTTACTCCTGATATAACAATCTCTTTTACTTTTTCTTTCAGCTTGTAAAGTTTTTTAATGTCCCGCAAATTCGGGCTGATTGAAAAGCTTGACTCTTTCTTTTCAATTTTTACGCCTTTAAGCTGTTTAATTAAAATTTCTTCTATGTCGCTCGGCTTAATCTCCCGCACCCTCATCTCTTCTTTGTCCAGCCTGATATCTATGCTGAACTGCGCAAGATTCAGAGAAATTTCTTTGGCCATTTCTTCGAGCGTTACCTGCTTGATTATTTTTGCAATTTTTTCTGCTTTTTCTTTTACTTTGTTGAACGGCGGTTTTAAGTAAACAAACATTGTCGGCGTCTTCGGGTCTTTCTTGATGTCAAGAATTTCAATAATTCTGGGCAGGCCCAGAGTGATATTTAATTCTGAAACCCCTACAAAATGGAAGGTTCTCATAGTCATCTGAGTGCCAGGCTCGCCGATTGACTGGGCAGCCACTATTCCGATTGCTTCCCCAGGAGTCACCTGCATCTGCTGGTATCTTTTCCTGACATTTTCAGTCAGGGCTTCTTTCAGCTTTTCGCTCAATTTATTTTCTTTGGCATAGTGCTCTATCTCAGCCAGCGTGCTTTCAGGCAGTTCTGTTTTTATCCATGCTTTATTTTCTTCTTCCATATCTACACTAGACCAATTTTTCCGTGGTCTGATTTTGCAACATCTATATTATCTCCTCCGTAGAGGAACTGGATTATTTTCTGCCCGGAGTCGCGGACAGTTCCGTCATAATTAACTCTTAAATCCTGAAGAGCATTAATCAGCCTTCTCTGCATGTATCCTGATTTTGGAGTTCTCATGGCAGTGTCCAT
>CAYGVN010000004.1:0-20462 GCA_964353445.1 Candidatus Woesearchaeota archaeon | reverse complement strand
CGAGATCCCCTCTGCCTCTTGTTACAACAAGCCGGATATAACCGCTTTCTTTCAGCTTATTCTCCCTGCATGTTTCAATGACTTTCTGGGAAAGCTCTTCCTTCGATAAAGGAATCTCAAGCTTGATTTCGCTGGCAGATTTGAACAGCCTGTTCATGTGCTCGTTGAACTTGAAAATCCTGCTGTTGTAGATGCGGATTCCCTCGAAAACCCCGTCCCCATACAGAAGCCCGTGGTCAAACACAGAAACCCTGGCTTCAGCTTCAGGCACAAACCTTGCCCCGTCTTTATCATATAAGAAGACTTTTTCTGTTTCCATGATTAATATTAACAGTATTAATAATTAAAAGAATTTATCTGCAAAAGCCTATACTTCGAAAGACTTATATAGTGTTGTTATTTATGTATATACAAAAATGATAACTATATCAGAGCTGGCAGTTATAAACCAGGAAATAGGAGAATCAGGCCAGATAAGGAACAAATCAGCTTTGGAATTTGCTGTCGACCAGGCAAACAGCCTGCGAAGCGATGCATTTTTCAAGCAGTTAGCATATGTTGCGCGTGCGCTGTTGGTTGACCATGCTTTCGCAGAGGGCAATAAAAGAACATTTACCTATTTTGCTGCAAAGATATTCAAGGAAAATAAAATAGAGCTGGATGCAGTCAAGACGTGGGGATTAATGGACTGCATTTACAAAATAACAACTAAAAGAATAACAAGTTTGGAAAAGATCAGATTAATGTTAATAAATTGTTTGAGAAGATAGAATGAAAGAAATACTAAAAGAAGCAATTGAAGCATGGAAGGAGTACGACAGAACAGGCATTCTTCCAGAACAGCTGGCGAAGAAGAAAAAAGTGCTGATAAGCATAAATGAATCTATCTTTCTTAAATTTAAGAAACTCTGTGCAGATAAAAATAAAAAAGCCTCTCAAGAAATAGAGAGGCTGGTAAAACAGGCTGTATAGTAAGACTTTAAAAACCCCGGACTTCTTTTTTGAAATTGGGCCTGTAGCCCAGTCTGGATAAGGCGCTCGAGTAAGATAGCAATTTATCTTACGGCGAAGCTTCGGACCGGGAGATCGGGGGTTCAAATCCTCCCAGGCCCGTTTTTTTCTAGCATATGGAAATTAGAAAAGGCGGAAAAGAAGCATATAAAGATATTATAAAAATAGGCAACAAAGTTTTCAGCAAAGAATTTGGAGAATATCTTTTTAAAAGAGAGGATTCAATTAATGATGATTCTATTTCTATTGCAAAGGATGATGGAATTACAGCAGGCTACGCAATTGGGTACCCTAGGGAATTAGACGGAAAAGATGCTTACTATATTTGGCTGCTTGCGGTATTACCCAAATATAGAGGAAAAGGCATTGGCAAGAAATTGATAAATCACAATATTAAAAATCATGAAAGAATATGGTTTAGAACATATTCAAACTTTAAAGAAATGATTTCTCTGGCAGAAAAATTAGGATTTTCTCTGCACAGAACTGAAAAAGGCGAATTTGGCGATAGTTTAGTGTATCTTTTAGAGCAGTAAGAAATCATTCAAATCTTGACAAAATTTAAAAAACTTCTTTTTGACTTTTAATTATGCGCTCAGTTGAAGATATACTAAAAGATACTAATTCTCAGATTACAGAGAGCATATTTGACGAGGCATACGGCCAGGTGATAGAGCCTACAATGCATGAGATTTGCAGGAAGTTCATCTTTCCAGAAAAAACAGGCAAGAGGCTGAGGCCGGCAATTGTCTTCTGCGCAGCAAAGGCATGTGGTATCGAACCCGAAGATGTGCAGTATCCTGCTCTTTCAATAGAAGTTGACCACAACAGGTATCTTATTCACGATGATATTGAAGACCAATCATTGAAAAGACGGGGAGAAGATTGTTTGTACCTCAAACATGGGGTAGACAGGGCAGTAAACTTCGGCGACAGGCTGGAAGCTGTTGCGCAGAGAGCCATTGAGTTAGAATATGAATTGGGAGTTATCAAGGAAAAAGATTTTCGCAGGTTATCACAGGCGCGCCGGGAACAGGTGCAGGCCACAGCAGAAGGCCAGAATTATGAGTTTTGCATAAGACGCAGGCTTATTTCAGAGGCAACAGAAAAAGATGTTTATACAATTTTAGAGAATAAAACTGCGCCATACACTGTACTCGCGCCCTGCCAGTATGCAATGATAACAGCAGGCGTAAAAAACCCTGAGATTGAAGCGATTAGAGATGCTGCACTTAAATGTGGAGTTGCATTCCAGCTGAGAGACGATTATCTGGATTTGGCTGGCGGGCTCACAAAAGATTGGGCCGGCGACCTTGAGGAAGGCAAAAGAACACTTATTTTAGTCAGGACATACAAAGCTGCCAATTCTGAAGAGAGAGCGTTTATTGACGAACGTGTTGGAAAAGGAACACTGGAAGACGAAGTTAAAATGCAAATTATAGATATAGTAAAAAAATATGGCGTGCTTCAAGGTGCAGCTGATGAAGCAGCAAGGCTTGCTGAGGAAGGAATAAAAGTTTTCAGGGAAAATCTGCCGGAAAACGAAGGGGCTGAAGAATTATTCTCATTGTTTAAATATGCCGCGACAAGGAACAAATAAGCTTTTTAAATCGAAATTCTGGGTTTATTATATGCTCCCATAGTCTAGCCCGGCTAAGGATACGAGCTTCTCGAGCTTGTGACGGGAGTTCAAATCTCCCTGGGAGCATTTCAAAATGGTAGACACACTTCAAGAGACCTTAGAGTATGTCAGAAGACAATTGAAATCACAAGGCCTGAAAGAGCCAGAAAGTCTTCAGGAGGTATTTAGTGAAGACTTATGGTGGTGCGAGCGAATGATAATAGACGGAAAATACGTTGATATCCGTTATAAAAGAGGAGGGTTGGGCAAAGATGCTCACTATATATTCGAATCAATACCTCCAGGGGTTAGCGAAGAACTGCTGATAAAAGCAGTGAATATGGCGAATATAAACTATTCACTTTCTGAAAGCAGTTATGCAAGAGTGCGGCATCCTATTATAAATACAAAAACAGGAGAAATAAATTTAGGCCGGCTGTCTCCCTGCGACGGGGAAGATGTTTAGAGATTATCTTTTAAAGCCTGTAAAGACATTAAATTAAATGCGGGGGTGCCTGAGTCCATCAGACCTTTTAGAGTCTATGGCAGAAATGGTCAAAAGGGCAAGGCTCAGAACCTTGTGGCTTAGTGCCTTCGCAGGTTCAAACCCTGCCTCCCGCACTGCTATTAACAAAAAGAAATTTAAAGACTAAATGTTATTAATATTATATGAAACTCTTTACAAAGAAGAAACTTTCAAAAGAAGAAAATATAAGGGTCAGTAGAAATACGTTTATAATTTGTATAATACTTACAATATTATTAATTTTTATCTGGATGCCAGCTTCTTTACTGCTCGCACTGGCTTCAGGAATTTGGTTCTACAGGTACATAAAGGCAAAGAAAGCTTGATTTGAAAAATTGGTGGCTGCCTCCCGCATATCATCTTCGATAAATTTATATGCATATATTCAAACAACATTATCAACGGAGGCAAAATGAAAAAAATAATTTGGATACTGGTTCCTTTGCTACTGCTGTCTGTTTTAGCTGTTGCATTTGCACAGGAAAACAACACAACAAATACGAACCAAGGCGCTGCAAGCGAGCAGGCTGCACAAGACCTGAATGAAAGCGATGCTGGCAGTTTTAAGATTGGCATGCAGCAATTGAAAGTAATGTTTGCATTTAATCAGGAGAAGAAGGCTAATCTGGAATTAGAATTGGCTCGCTTAAGGCTTATACAGGCAAAAATAGCTGCCGAGAAAAATAACACAGTAGCACTGCAGAATGCAATTGATAAGCATGAAAAATTGATGGAAAAAATTAAGGCAAGGATTAACGCAACATCCAAAAAAGGCGGAAATGTGACCGGCCTGGAAAGAGCAATAGAAGTGCACAACAGGCGAATTACTGCTTTGAACAACATACTGCAAAACACCAATCTAACAGAAGACCAGCGGGCAAAAATTGAAATGAAATTAGGCCATGCTGAAAATGTCACTGCAAAATTGACTGCATTGGAGTCTAAACTCGAAGCCAGAAAAAAGACAAATATAACACAAAATATAGCACCATCGGCAGGGCAGCAAAGCGAGAATCAAACCGAATAAAATTCGGCAAAATTTCTTTTTATTCTTTTTTTAAATTATGAAAAAATGCAGCGCATTTTTCCATTCCAAAAACTGAGTAGCAGTTTTTGTTATGCATAATCTAATTCTAATTAGAAAAGGTTTTTAAAAGAAAATACAAGAAGTTAACATGTGCGAGGGTAGCAAAGTGGTCAAACTCCTGCTGAAGAAATTTCAGCAGCAGGTTCAAATGCGCAGGACTTAAGATCCTGCGGCTTAGTGCCTTCGGAGGTTCAAAGTTGACGAAGTCAACTTTTCAGCTGACTTGTCAGATGTAAATCCTCCCCCTCGCACTTCCTAATCTTTTTAAATATCAAATTCTTTCATTTAGAAGGCCATGGTGAGAAAAAGATATTTAAGAGAGTTCAAGGGCATGGGCTGCCTGCTCGAAACATCACTGCTGGCTTTCATAGTTATTTTTGCTATAGGTATTTATGATTTCATAATGCCGTTGTTCATTGAAGATTTTGATGTAAATCCGTTTATCATTGGCTTGACTGTGTCTTTAGTTTACATCGCTTCATTTATTTTTGAAACCCCTGTCGGCGCTCTGGTTGACAGATACGGGAGGCGGGAAACTCTTGCAGTAGGCCTGGCAGGGCTGGGCATAACAGGGATTGTTTATTATTTTTCCAGAAGCATGATTCACATTGCTCTGCTCGGGCTTGTATTTGGAATATTTTCCTTGGCTTTCTGGGTGCCGTCTGCTGTCCTGGTTAGGGAAGCTTCCCCAAAAAAAGGGACAGCGCTGTCATTCGGAATCTACCTGACCAGCTGCCAGCTGGGATGGATTTTCGGCCCGATACTTGCAAGCTTTGTTGCTTTTTATTTCAGCATGAAATATAATTTTTTGATTTTAGCAGCCCTGATGTTCATTGCTTTGATTTATACGGTAACTGTTGTAAGAAAAAAGAAAATTCCAAAGCACACTATAAAATTTGTAGCACCATTCAAAATATACCAGCGGTACGCAAGAATGCACAGGCATTCTATTCCTCTCTACTTCTTGTCCATGAGCTTGAGCGTATGGATAGGCTTGGAATGGGTTTTTGTCCAGCTGGCCAGCGAAAATGTATTTCATTTTAATGAGATAGTGATCGGGCTTTTGTTAGGAGCCATGATGACCATAGAAGGCCTGCTTTATATTAGTTCAGGATTTTTTATGGACAAAGTCGGCAAGCATTGGATAATTATTGCAGGCTTTTTCCTGCTTTATGCTTCAACTTATTTGGCGTTCCTTTCAGTCAGCGCAGCGCAATTCATCTTCTGCATGCTTCTAGCAGCAGGAGCTGTTGCATGGATTTTCCCCGGATGCGAAGCAGTCCTTACTGACATAGCGCCGGAAGATGAGCTGGGAGAGATGACATCTGTACTGGACAGCTCAAAAGATTTGGGATTAATTATAGGCCCGACTGTAGGCGGCGCTCTTGTAACATACTCCGGCAACTATCTGGCGCCGTTTTTGTTAATCAGCATAATTGCTGCAATCGCCTCGTTTGTAGCCGTGCTGATAAGAAAAAAGAAATGAAGATAAAGGCTTTTAAATATGAATTTTTAGAACTCTTTTTATGGCTCTTAGAAGACCAAGTCAGGGAGACAAGCTGGAATATTTTACCCGCAGGGCAATCGGCAGCGGCAAAGCAATGGTCTGGAGATTTGCAGGCGAAGAGCTTGCAAACATAGAATACACCTGCCCTCACTGCGGCCACAGCGGAGAAAAACAGCAGGCTTTTGAAAGAGTAAAAACGAGAATGGAAATTAAGGGAAAGAAAAAAACAGTGGATGCTTTTATATTCATATGCGACAGCTGCGGAAAAGAAATAGCTCTGGAAAAATGGACCAAGAAATCCCGCGGTGCCAAATAATTATTTTCTCATCAGCAGGCGCAGATGCGCCCTGCAGACTTTGAATGTTTTTATATGACTTCTGCGGTATATCTGCACGCAGAGGTATTCTGACTTCTTTTTACAGTAGGCGCACACATCAGGCTTGTTGTGCTCGTGATAAATTTTTTTGATAAAAAGCGGTGTCTCTTTTTCATGCAGGTAAATAAATTCCCTTTCTACTTTCGGCTTTGAATGGACTTTCATCTGAATGGCGGACCTCCCATGCCCCCTCCAGGAAATTGAGGAGGCTGCTGCCCGTAGCCAGGCATTTCTGCTCCCAGCTCCGGCATTTCTTCCGGAGCTCCTTTGCCGATAGACGGCATATCTTGTTCTTCATAAGTCTGCGGAGTTGGTGTGATCCTGCAAATCAGCTCTACAGCAAAATAAAAAATAGGGAAGCCGAGCAGTATGGCTAAAAATGTTGTAAGATTTATCGGCACAACATTGTAAAATATAGGAGTTAATACAAGCGCAAAATATGTTACTTCCCTAACTCTGCCGATGTAACGTGTTATCTTCTTCACACGAATGCCTTCAGTTATTATAATTAAGCCGTAGATTATAAAGAAGATAACTGCAGCCAATTTTGTAGCGAAAAGGGCTCCGAATGAAATCTCTTTGGCGAGGAATGCATGCAAAGTTATTCGCCCCCAATCCATGCCAACCCAGACTGCAATAGTGCCATTTGTTATTGCATTTCCCAGGTCTGTCCCTTTCTTTTCCTGATAAATATCAGTGAATATCCAGTTAATATAGATTGGAAGTATAATCCAAAGAGAATCAAACGCTAAAAGCGGAGCTGCAAACAGCGTTCCAACTGTTTTTAAAATTTCTATCAGACCAAGTGTCAGCGGCATAATCTCTATATATATTATAATATATTAATAACTTAATTAAAAACTTAAGAGTAGTCGTAAAGTAATGCTTTTAAAACCAAATTTACAAGAAAGGTTGTGCCTCGGTAGGCACTGATAGGTCAGTGCACACCCTGAGCGTATTGCTACTGCAATACACTGTGTCTTGCAGTGTTGCCAAATAGCACGTGTATAAAATTGCCTCGGTAGCTCAGCAGGTAGAGCGGCGGTCCTGTAAGTACAGCCCTTCTCTTTCGGCAAAGAGAAGGTCTCTACGAAACCCCAAGAGAAAGGCATGCAACCTTCGGTTGCATAATGGTTTCGTTGGGTTCAACAGGATAACCGCAGGTCGCCGGTTCAATTCCGGCCCGGGGCTTCGATAAGGTAAAAAATATGAATCCATTTACTAGTTTAATTGAATTTATACTGCACCTAAGCGATCATCTTAGTGTGCTCATAAATCAGTATGGTTTCTGGACGTATTTGATTTTATTTGCCATTGTTTTCTGCGAGACTGGCCTTGTTGTATTTCCATTCCTTCCAGGCGATTCGCTGATTTTCGCTGCAGGAACGCTGGCAGCAATCGGCGCATTTGACCCAGTGCTGTTATTTATAATATTTGTCACTGCAGCTATTGCTGGGGATACAATAAATTACTGGATTGGATACTTCTCTGGCCCTAAAATTTTCAAAGAAAAAGTTAGATTCCTGAAAAAGGAATATCTTGACCGCACCGAAAAATTCTATGAAAAATACGGAGGAAAGACTATTTTTCTGGCTAGATTCATACCGATTATCCGTACTTTTGCACCATTTGTAGCAGGTGTCGGAAAAATGAATTATACGCGCTTCATTATTTACAACATTCTGGGCGCAATTGCGTGGGTTGCATTATTTTTGGGACTGGGATTCTGGTTCGGTAATGTTGCATTTGTTAAAACTAATTTTGGACTGGTATTAATTGCAATTATTATAATTTCATTAATCCCTGCACTTGCAGGTTATCTGCACATCCGGCACAAAAAATGAACTTTTAGTTTCAAAATCTTTTTAAGCATTGCTCCTGATTTTAATTTATGACACTTGTAAATGATTTGCTTCAGCAATACGAAAAACTGCATTTTACATTAATAGATCCGGATAAGCAGTCGCCGGCTGAAGCAGGCCTGCGGGCAAAAGTATGCGAAAAATATGGCACAAATGCAGTTATGGTCGGCGGCACAACTGGTGTAAGCAGAGAAAATGTGTACAAAACTGTAGATGCTATAAAAAGAAATGTAAAGTTGCCTGTGATTTTATTTCCAAACTCTGCTGAAGCTATATCAAAAAATGCTGATTACGTATTCTTTATGTATTTGCTAAATGCATTAGACCCAAAATATCACGGCGGCGAACAAGCGAAAGGTTCAGTTCTTATTAAAAAATGGAATATAAATCCAATTTCAATGGGATATGTTATAATCAATACTTCCAAAACCCCTACAGCTGTTGAAAAAAGGATAGAACTAGACAAAATTAAAATAAATAATATTGAAAAGGCAATGTCATATGCATTAGCCACACAACTGTACGGCATGAGTTGCCTCTATCTCGAAGCTGGCTCCGGCGCTGAAAAACCGGTTTCAAATGAAATGATTTCAGCCATTAGAGAAAAAATAAGTATTCCAATAATTGTGGGAGGAGGAATAAATGACAGCAGAACTGCGAGAGAAAAGGCGGATGCCGGAGCTGACATAATAGTTAATGGAACTTTAGCTGAAGATAATATTAAAAACATCGAAGAAATAATAAAAGAAATCCAGAAAGATGGTAAAAATAATAATCGGCCTGGTCGCTGACATAAGCGCCGGCAAGGATACTTTTGCCAGGTATCTTGCTGAAAAACACGGCTTTGAGAGGCATACGATAAGCGATATTCTCAGAGGCGAAGCTGCAGAAAGAGGCCTGCCCCCTATAAGAGAAAACCTGCAGAAACTTGCAGCAGAAATCAGAAAAAAAGAAGGAAAAAATGCCTTGATGCAGAGAACAGTTAAAAAATTCAAAAAAGAAAAGATTGTAATCTCTGGAATAAGGGAGCCGAGCGAAGTAGATTTTCTAAGAGAAAAATTCCCAGGTAAAGCCAGGATAGTGCATCTTACTGCAGACCCGAAAATAAGATTCCAGAGGGTGCTTGCGCGGGGCAGAACAGGAGACCCTAAAACTTATGAAGAATTTTTGAAGCAGGAAAAAACAGAGTGGAAAGAATTTGATTTCAAAACGCTGTTCAAAATGGCAGACTATAAAATTGAAAACAGCGGAGCAGTTGAAGAGCTTTATCAAAAGATTGATAAACTGCTGAAACGAATTCTAAAGAGCTGATTTATATTCTCAAGTATACAAAACAGAAAGCTTAAAAAGACAAAATAAATCTCTAAAATAAGCTCAAGGCAGGCTTATATTATAAAAATGGTTGACATAAAAAAGAAAGCAGGTTTTATAAGTAAGATAAAAGAAAAAGGAAAAGACCTAGTAAGTATAATCTCAGAAAGTTTTAAGCGTCCAACTTCTGAAGCTGTCAAGGGCTTCTTGATAGGCACTGGTTATGATAATGTGTTATATGCTTTATCACATTATATTAAGGAGTTAGCTCATTCAAGTCCTATGTATGTTCCTGGGTATGTATCAACCGGCATACACTGGGACGATGTTATTTTCTTAACAACTACCGGACTGATTGCAGCTCATGGCTTGTACAAGAAAAACAGCAAGAGAGCTCTTTTAGGTTTGAGCATGCTGCCTGGCGGATTTATTACGTCGCAGTTCCAATACGGGCCGCTGTAAGTTAAAACGTCTATAATTTTATATATAGAGAAAATTCAACTATTACACATGGGGCTGTGGGGTAGCTTAGTTACAGCCGCAAAATCGGCTGGCGCTTTGAGCCTATTCAGCTTTGCTGAATAGACTGTGTTTTGCCATGTTGCCAAATAGAACTTTTATAAAGCAGATTAAATCTAAATTATCGATGGGGCTGTGGGGTAGCTTGTTCTCGGCTGAAAGGTCAGCCGGCACCCTAAGCGCATTTGGCGAGCCAAATGCACTGTGTCTTGCAGTGTAGCCAAATAGCAATTTATAAAAAGAATTTGATTATCTAGAATGAAGTGGGGCTGTGGGGTAGTTTGGTTCATCCTTTCCGCTTAGGGAGTGGAAGACCCCGGTTCAAAAGCAACTGAAAGTCCGGGCAGCCCCATTTTATATCAATAAAATGGGACCAGCAAAGCGAAGCCTTTGCAATGCCCCACTTTAGAAGCAAATTCACCTCTAAACGAGCCTTAGAAAACTATATATATAAATGTGTAACTAACATATATTGGTAGGTAAATATGAAATTCAGATGGCCGCTTGTTTTAGGTATCTTTCTACTTTTATCGTTGCTACCAGCAATTAGAGCAGAAGAAGCTTTTTCAGCCAGTTATACGGCAATTAAAGATTCAATAGATTATAACGGCACAGCAAGTTATACAGTTACAATTCAGAATAATCAAGATATAACAGATTCTATCCGCTTGGGATATGTTGCATGGGGCACTGTTTTTTATGACCCTTCTGATTTTACTCTGTCGCCTCATAGCACAGCAAAGGTTAATGTCAAAGTAATACCTCCCAGAGACGTAAGAATAGGAACTTATGGAATTGATATTCCTATAATTTCTGTAACAGATAATATAAAGAAAGGTTCTGTTTCCTTAAAGCTTAATGTAATCACAGAACTGCCAAAATTGGAGCCTACTTTCGGCGTACCAAACGAAATTGAGCCGGGAATCTTGAAGCTCAATGTAATGCTTCAAAACACAGGCGCTATGGCAGTGGAAGGAATCAGTGCAAAATTAGAGTCTAAATTTTTAGAGCCGGTTGAGCTTGATCTTAATAAATTCAGTTTCAAAGAAACTAAACTTATATACGATAAAGAAATTGAAATTCCATCCACAACTATTCCTGGAGTTTATGATATCAAATTAGATGTGTATCAAAACGGGCAGATTATCTCTAAATACGTAAAGCAAATACAAATTTTGGGCAAAGAAAATATAATTGTGGATGATAGAGTTGAAAAAAGCCTGCTTGGGGAAGGCCACATAGTAACAATTCAAAATATAGGCAACATTGAAGCAAACAAGGAATTTACAGTCGACAGGCCGTCATGGAATAAATTTTTACTTTCAGGAATCCCGAAGCATACATCAGTCAGCCGTGTAGACGGAAAAGTAAGGTTTGCATGGGCATATTCTTTAGCTCCTGGCGCAACGTATGCGCTCAGCTATAAAATTTCCTACGTTCCTCTTGCTGTGATTTTAATAATAGCGCTGATTGTGCTGTCCAGTTTGATGTGGTATTACAGAAGGGAATTCACGCTGACAAAAGAAGTCGCATCTGGAAAAGAAGCAAAAGCCCTGAAAATCAAATTAACAATCAAGAACACGAAGCCTGTGGAGCAGAAGAATGTAGTTGTTGAAGATTATATACCAACTCCTCTAAAGCTTGTCAAAGAATTTACAACTGTAACGCCGGCTGCAATAAAGAAGGAAGCTGGAGTGGTAAAAATAATCTGGAAGTTTGACAGCATTGAGGGCAGAGGAGATAGAGTAGTATCATACGGCGTAAGGTCTGCTCTGGGAATTGTCGGAATGGTTATATTGCCGGCAGCCAAGCTGAAGGTGAAGATAAACAAGGCTTTGAAAGTGTTCTTCTCCAACAAGCTGGCTATCAAAGGCAAAGTAGAAATAGCTGAGGAAGAAGAAGAAGAGTAAAATATAATAACGCCTCATTTTTCTAAATTTTTATGAACAAATATATTAAAATTCTCTTGCTGGGAAGCTATATCTGGTTTTTCGGCGAAGGATTATTAGGCCCACTATACGCCGTCTTTGCCCAGCATATCGGCGGCAATATTCTGGAATTGACAGGAGCATTTTCTTTATACTTAATTATAATGGGCATGCTCTCGCTATGTTTTGGAAAAATATCAGACCATTATTCACAAAAAAATTTAATGATATTCGGTTACGGGCTGAATGCAGCTGCAACTTTCGGCTATCTGCTTGTTGATAACCCCATTAAATTGTTTTTAATACAGGGCGTACTTGGTGTGGCATCTGCTCTTGCAACTCCTACTTGGAATGCTTTGTATTCAAAGCATTTGGACAAAAAACATTTTGGCGAAGAATGGGGCTTGGACGATGGCGGCTCTGAAATCATCATTGGCCTAGCTGTTATTACAGGAGGCTTGATTATTACTTATTTCAGCTTCCCTGTTCTGTTTATGATAATGGGCACAATTCAGGTATTAGCTACAATTGTGCAGGCTTATTATATTTATACTTAAATTTCCAAAGACATCAAATTTTTTTTCAGTATTCTAAATCCCAATCTCCTATAAAATCTGGGCGAAGCTGTTGTCAGCAAAATAAGATGAGCTTTATCGTTTCCTCTTTTGTTTTTAATGATTTGAACAATCTTTCTGACAAGCGCAGTACCGATGCCTCTGTTCCGGTATTCGGGCAGCACATTTGCCCAAAATATTTCGTAAACATGATAATCCATCCACGACTGGGCATAGCCTGCAAAGCCTACAATTTTGCCATTCAGTTCTGCAGCCAAGTATTCTGGCTTGATTGCATAATTTTTAAACATGGCTTTAAGTTCATGTTTTGAAAGTATTTCATCCTCTTCAGAATAATTCAAGCCGACTATCTTAGAGCAGGCATCAATTTCTCTTTCTTTTATTAGTCTTATTTTCATTATTTGATAAGTATTAATTGCGATTTAAAAACATTTATAAACCAAAAACAGACCTTTACATTATCCCGTCTTAGCTCAAAAAAGCGAGCAGAATTTGCTTGCTTGAGCAATGGTAGAGCGCATGGCTGTAGTTTGGCTATCAGCTTATGGCTGACAATCCATGACAAGTGGATACCGTGAGGTTCCCAGTTCGAAACCAATTCGAAAATCTGGGAGACGGGACTTTTTTTGACTTAGAAAAATATATAACTTAAAATTTAGATGTATATATTAATGGCCATATTTGACAAGGACTTCAAGGAGATATTTTCATCCCAGGTGGTTTCTATCCTCGGCGGATTGATTGCAGGAACAATTCTCGCTGTCTATACAAATGAAATACTTCTAATCCCTGGAATTCTGATACTTCTTCCAGGCTTCCTGGAGATGAGAGGAAACATCAGCGGCTCTTTTGCCTCGCGACTAAGCTCCGGCTTGTTTTTAGGCGTTGTCAAGCCAAGAATCAGGGAGACAAAGCTGATAAAAGGAAATTTATTTGCATCTTTTCTGCTGGCTGTTATTGTATCTTTTGCTTTGGGGTTAATTGCATTTTTATTTAATTATTTTGTTTTGCATATTGTAACATTAAGAATAATTTTAATTCCTTTAATTGCCGGCGTGATTGCAAATGCAGTAGAAATTCCTCTTACATTATTCGCAACATTTTATTTTTTCAAAAAAGGCCATGACCCAAACAACATTATGGGGCCTTTCGTGACTTCAACAGGAGATATAACCAGCGTTGTGTCTTTGCTCATTGCTTTGATGATAATATGAAAACAGTAAGAGAACATTTGGAAATATTAAGAAAAGTTCCGAGAAAAAAATATCACCCAATAATTCACAAAATCCACAAAAAGCACAAGATTTCCAAGAAAACATTATTCTACATCAAGGAGTATGGGCCTCATTCTCACATTACAAAAGTAATAATCAAAGAAAGCGTAGGCATACTTTTATTTGCTTCTATAATAAGCTCGTTCGGAGGTTTGGCTATTGAAGAGATAAAAACCATTTTTATTTCAATCATGCCGCTGATTATAATGCTGCCTGCCCTGAATGACATGATTGGAGATTACGGCACAATAATTTCATCGAGATTCTCAACCATGCTGCACGAGGGCAAAGTCAAAGAAGAGTGGTGGCTGAACAAAGAGCTGATAAAATTATTTTTGCAGATAATAATCATATCTGTACTGCTGGTGGTTGCGGGTTCGGCTATCTCTCTGGCTGTTTCTGCTTTTTCAGGCTACACATCCAGCGCAGCCATTGCCTACAAACTCTTGTTTATCAATATAATAGACGTTGCGCTTTTTGTAAGCATTCTGTTTTTGGTAGCAATATTCGCAGGAATACGCGTGTATAAGAAGCAGGAGGACCCGAATAATTTCCTGATTCCCATCACAACTTCAATTGCTGATTTCGGGAACATGATTATTTTATCGATTTTGGTCGTATTGATTTTCTAGCTGGATAGGCAAAATATTTAAAAGCTGAATAGCGAATTTTTGATTATGCCCGGGTAGTCTAGCGGTTAGGATAGGAGCCTGTCACGCTCTTGGCCCGAGTTCGAAAGCGACTCCCTTTTCCAGAGAAAATCCAAAGGATTTTCCTGGCCACGCGAAGCAAAACTTCGCTTGGTCTCCCAGAGAAAAAGGTCCTCGCAGCACCTCCAAAACCCTAAAAAATTGCTATGCAATTTTTGGGGCCCAGCAAAATCGAAGATTTTGCTTGGGAGAGGGAGCGCATTGCTAACGCAATGCACTGCGAAGAATTCGCGGAAAGTCTCGGCCCGGGCGCTTAGAAATCTTTTTATTTAAAATTATCCTAATTTTATTATGGCTGTGGATGCATTGACAGAGCTTTTAATCTTCAGTTATTTTAACGTTACAGTATTATCTGGCTACCTCGTTTTAAACGCAATTGAAAAAAACTCTCCGCCCGGCAGGCTGGAGCAAAAAATACAAGATATAGGAAGCAGGTGCAAAAGCAAGCTGCTGGATTACTTAAACAAGTAGAGCTTCCTGTTCTATAATAGAATTTTTCAAACTCCTGAGATGCATTATTATTTCGCCTAATTTAATTGCGCTGGAATAAAGCAGATTATATTTTCTTTGTATAGCTGCTGACAAGCCTGTAAATTTGTAGAATCTCTTTTCATTCGGTAGGATTTTTTCTGCCTCGTGCAGCTCTCTTTGGTCCTGAGCCGTCAGCCAATCTAACTTTTCAATTTCTCTTTTCAGCTTTTTGTTGTATGCAATTCTTTTCTTTGAATAATTGTCAAAAACATTTGCGTAGAGTTCTTCCCGCATTTTTTCTTCTATTTTCTCCAGCTCTTCAAAAAATTTCAGAGCTCTTTTTGAGAGCGTGTAGACTTGTGATTCGATTTTAAATTCTTTCTCAACCCATTTGATATACTGCGGATAAAGCTTATGCGATTTTATTTCCTGCTCGTCAATCTCTTCAACTTCTTTTGTTGTATACCTAATATCAGTGGCAGCGCTCCATATACTTTTAAGAGAATTCTGGGCCAAAATAATCAATTCGTCAAGCTGCCTTTTCCTGGGTTTTATTGGTTTAAGCACTACCATATTTGAAAATTCTCAATAGAACTTTAAATAGTATTCTGAAACAAGATACGAGATATTGCCTAGCCCAAAAGATTTAAATACCCTATATCTGAAAAGCTATTATCAACTATTCGCAGATAAACACCTTTGCCATACCTATGGCATGTAAAAGATAGCCTTCCAAGGCCCCTTTGGGAAAACGCCTTCGGAGAAAGAGCTTAATGCTCGCGCTGTCGGCAAGCGCACCAAGAGGTGTAAAAATCGCTGAAAAAAGCCCCAAGAAAGTCAATATTATAGAGCACGTTCTTGTCCCTAAATTTACAAAACTGACTGCAGAAGAGGCAAATGCAGTTTTAGAGCAGTACAATATTTCTCCTCTCCAGCTGCCGACTATTCTGGCCAAGGACCTGATGTGCAAGGCAGTTGCAGCTAACATAGGAGATATTCTAAAAATCGAGAGGGTGACGCCGGTAGGAAACAAATCAATATATTTCAGGAGAGTGATTGCTTAAATGGACAGCAATCTTCTCGTCAGAAAATATTTTGAAGAAAATAAATTTGTCAGGTCAAATATTGCTTCTTTCAACAGCTTTATAGACTGGAGGCTGCAGAAGCTCATCGATGAGCTCGGCGAAGCAGTGCCGGCTGTAATTCCTCCGGAAGCAGAAGAAGTAAAATTTATTTTTGGAAAAGTCAGGCTCGAGCCTCCAAGCATCATAGAAGCAGACGGTGCAAAGAGAAAAGTAATGCCTATTGAAGCTCGGATGAGGGATTTAACCTACGCTTCTCCATTATTTTTGGAAATAACTCTTTTAGTCGACGGCAAGGAAAGGGAGCATGCAGAAATCCAGGTTGCAGAGCTTCCTGTAATGCTAAAATCAAACCTTTGCTTTTTGAATGGATTGTCCAAAGAAGAATTAATAGAAGCAAAAGAAGACCCGTACGATGCCGGCGGATATTTCATCATAAACGGAACAGAAAGAGCGCTTTCTCTTCTCGAAGACCTCGGCACAAATACTATTTTTGTTGAAAAAGTTAAAACAGGCCCTATTTCACACCGCGCAAGAGTTTTCTCGGCATCTGACATCTACAAAATTCCTCATATTATTGAGCGGACAAAAGAAGGCTTGTTTTTGATCAGCTTTGCAGGCATCAAACGGCTTCCGCTCGTTGTCCTGCTGAAAGCTCTGGGCTTTACAAAAGATATAGACATTCCTAAATTAATCGGGCTGGAGGGCGCAGAAGAAGACATTTATGTAAACTTGTTTGATTTTGTAGAAATCAAGACAAAAGATGAAGCTTATGAATTTGTTTCAAAGGCAATGAACATGGTTCTGCAGAAGGAGCAGAGAACGCAGAGAATAGAATATGTTCTTGATAACTTCCTGCTCCCGCATGTCGGACCGAAGCCAGAGAACAGGGCGCAGAAGGCGTACTACTTGGGCAGAATTGTGAAAAAACTGCTTCTTCTGAAGCAGAAAAAAATAAAATCAGATGACAAAGACCACTACATGAACAAAAGAATAAGATTGTCAGGAGATTTGCTGGAGGACTTGTTCAGGGCAAACCTGAAAATTTTAGTCAATGATATTCTTTACATTTTCCAGAGGGGAGTAAGGAGAGGAAAAATCCTGCCGATAAGCTCTATTGTCCGCTCAAAACTGCTGACGCAGAGAGTCAAGAGCGCAATGGCAACCGGCAACTGGACAGGAGGCCGGCAGGGAGTAAGCCAGCGCCTGGAAAGGGACAATGCCCTTGCAACCCTGTCTCACCTGCAGAGAGTCAGCTCGCTGCTGGAATCGTCCAGAGAAAGTTTTGAAGCTCGTGAACTGCACCCAACTCACTGGGGCAGACTGTGCCCTCTTGAATCTCCGGAAGGCAAGAACATTGGGTTGAGAAAAAATCTTGCACTGCTTGCAGAAGTTACTCCTGAAATTAAAAAAGAAGAATTCGAGAATACTTTGAAAGCCTTGGGAGACCTCGGGCTTAAAAAATTAGGAGGTTCCGAATGACTGACGTCTTTCTGAACGGCGCACTGGTGGGCGAAGTCTCAGACCCAAAAAATTTTGTTGCATCTGTGGTCCAGTCGAGAAGACAAAACGGGCTGACAAATTTCCTGAATATTAATTTTGACAGCAAGAAAGATTCTATTTTTATTGTTATAGAAAGAGGCAGGGTAAGAAGGCCGCTGATTGTAGTCAAAGAAGGCAAGCCTCTGCTTACTGAAGAGCACATGGAAAAACTCAAGTCAGGCCAAATTAACTGGTCAGATCTGGTCAAAGAAGGAGTTATTGAATATTTGGATGCGCTGGAAGAAGAAAGCGCTTTTGTTGCGCTAAACGAAAGCGAGCTGACGCCCGAGCACACTCATTTGGAAGTCAATCCCGTGGCAATCTTTGGAATGTGCACTTCTATGGTTCCTTATGCTAACTACAACCAGAGCTCAAGATTGAACAGAGGGCAGAAAACCCAAAAGCAGGCAATGGGCTGCTATACGCTGAGCTACATAAACAGAACAGATACTGCCCTTAACCTATTGCATTATCCCCAGAAGCCGATTGTGAAAAGCTTCACGCAGGAAATATTCGGAGAAGAACTTTCAGCAGGGCAGAATGTTGTAATTGCAATTCTGAACTATGAAGGGTACAACATGCTTGATGCAGTTGTAATAAACAGGGCAGCCCTTGACAGGGGCTTTGGACGCTCAACTTTCTTCAGGCCTTACATCACAGAGAAATTAAGATACTTTGGAGGCCAGGTTGATGAAATTTGCATGCCAGGCAAAGATATCCAGGGCTACACCATGGAGCAGGATTATAGATATCTTACAGATGACGGCATAATCTATCCAGAAGCTGAAATTGGCGGAGGAGATGTTATAATCGGCAAGACTTCGCCTCCAAGATTCCTGGGAAAGCTTGAAGCATTCAGCACAGCTGCAAACATAAGAAAGGATACATCACTGAGGATGAGATACGGCGAGAGAGGAACAGTTTCCAAAGTCATAATAACTGAAAGCGAAGACGGCACCATGCTGATAAAAGTTGATGTGCGGGATTCGAGGATACCTGAAATCGGAGATAAATTTTCTTCAAGGCACGGGCAGAAGGGAATTGTCGGCTTTATCGTCTCTCCAGAAGATATGCCTTTTACAGCAGATGGAATAGTTCCAGATATTTTATTCTCTCCAAAAGGGCTTGTACACAGAATGACAGTTGCGCAGCTGTTTGAGACTTTGGGAGGAAAAGTCGGCGCGCTGGCTGGAAGATATATAGACGGCACTCCGTTCCAGTGCGAGAAATCTGAAGACCTCAGGGAACAGCTGTTGAAGCTCGGCTTCAGGGAAGACGGCGTGGAAACATTTTATGATGGAAGAACAGGAAAGGAATATCCTGCGAGAGTTTTCATTGGAAATATATATTATCTAAGATTAAAGCATCAGGTTGCAGACAAGATACAGGCAAGAGCAAGAGGGCCTGTTGCTCTGCTTACAAGACAGCCGACAGAGGGAAAGGCAAAAGAAGGAGGGCTGAGGCTTGGAGAGATGGAGAAAGACTGTTTTGTTGCGCACGGCGCATCCCTGCTGATGAAAGAAAGGTTTGACTCTGACAGGACAATCCTCTGGATTTGCGAAAGATGCGGAAATGTTGCGATATACGACAGCTACAAAAACAAAGCATATTGTTTATGCGGAGAAAAAAACCGCATATCGCCTATTGAACTATCATACGCATTCAAGTTATTTATCGACGAACTAAAAAGCATGCACATCAGGGCAAAGCTGATACTGAAAAATAAATACTAAAATGGAAGAAGTTGTAACAAAAAAAATAGACAAGATAAGTTTTGGAGTAATGTCTCCAGCTTACATCAAGAAAGTTGCAACTGTAAATATAACAAGCCCTGAGCTCTACGATGCAGACGGCTACCCGGTAGAAAAAGGCCTTATGGATTTAAGCATGGGCGTTATAGACCCAGGCTTGAGGTGCAAAATATGCGGCGGACGGCTGAGGACCTGCCCTGGGCACTTTGGAGAAATACAGCTTGCCAAGCCGATAATCCATGTTCTTTATGCGCCGCAAGTCCACGATTTGATGAGAAGCTTCTGCTCTGCCTGCGGCAGGATTTTGATGTCTGAAGATAAAGTAGCTGAATGGAAAGCAAATATTGAAAAAGCAAAGAAAGAAGGCAATCTTGATGTTCTGCACGGATTTATTAAAGCTGCAATAGCCCAGCTCAAGAAAACAAGAAAATGCCCGTACTGCAAAGCCAAGCTGCTGGAAGTTAAAATTGAAAAGCCGACTACTTTCTACGAGGCTGACAGAAGGCTTTGGCCTACTGAAATTAGGGAGAGGCTGGAAAAAATACCAAGCGAGGACCTTGAAGTGCTCGGCTTTGACCCTGCAGTTGCAAGGCCTGAATGGGCTGTGCTGACTGCAATTCTTGTTCCCCCGATAACTATGAGGCCGTCTATCACTCTTTTGACAGGAGAGCGCTCTGAAGACGACCTGACGCACAAATTAAGCGACATTGTCAGAGTCAACCAAAGATTAATGGAGAACATAAATGCAGGCGCGCCTGAAATTATAATTGAAGACTTGTGGGACTTGCTGCAGTATCACATCACAACTTACTTTGACAATTCAATTGTAGGTGTTCCTCCTGCACGCCACAAGACAAACAGGCCATTAAAAACTCTGGCCCAGAGGCTCAAAGGAAAAGAGGGGAGATTCAGATACAATCTGGCAGGCAAGAGGGTAAACTTCTGCGCGCGTTCGGTTATAAGCCCGGACCCGTTCATCAGCATAGATGAAGTTGGAGTCCCTTCACAGATTGCAAGAGAGCTGACAGTGCCGGAAAGAGTTACAGAGTGGAATACAGTCTGGCTTAAAAATTTCATTAAAAACGGAGAGCTATATCCTGGCGCAACTTATGTTATAACAAGCGAAGGAAAAAGAAAAAAGATAACAGACGAAACAAAAGAGCAGATTCTTCAGGAAATTGCTCCCGGCTGGGTTGTAGAGCGCCATCTTCTGAACGGAGATATTATTTTATTCAACAGGCAGCCAAGCCTGCACAGGCTGTCCATAATGGGGCACCGTGTAAAGATTCTGCCGGCAAAAACTTTCAGA
>CAYGVN010000003.1:0-22353 GCA_964353445.1 Candidatus Woesearchaeota archaeon | reverse complement strand
CGCTTAATTCGGTAAACATATCTCTAATTTTTTTACTATCAATTTTAGTGCTTTTAGACATTTTCATAATGGTTTCATCTACTGCATCAATTATTCTTCTTTTAACTTCTCTATAATCACCTTTTGTTAAATCTAAGTATTCATTAATTTTTTTTGCAAAGTTTACAAATCTATCATAATCAAATATGCTGGTATAGAAAACAATTTGCACATTAAGAAAAATTGGATAATTATAATTTTTAAATACCTCATCATTTTCAATTATTTTTAGCAAGCGTGGAAGATTAGCTGATGATACAAAAAATTTTCTTACGCCAATTAAGTCAATATCCTTGTACCTTTTGTTTTCCTTTATTTTTGCTTGAATATTTTTCTTTGCAGTATTAAATAAAATACCTTCTTCCTTTGTTCCCGTATCTTCACGAACAGGGAAAGCAAATTTGCTTCTGAGTTTTACACCTTCAAAATTGTATTCTTTAATAAAATCATTCGCGTTTATTTTAATCTTTAACAAACGGTATAGCTCATTGCAAAGCATTTTTACTGCCTCATTAAATACTTCTTTATTCTCTCCCCAATTATTAATTGTAATAATATTATATGTCACGCCTTCAGCAATATTTAATTCCCATTTTTTCATCAAATCAAGCACGGCCTTTTTTGCCTTAGCATCTAACGCTTTAATGCCCTTTGGATAAATTATCATACGGGAAGCTAATTTAGAAGCTATACCTAATATTTCTTTTTCTAATTTTTCATCCTCTTTAGTTCTGTTCTTCTTTTCTTTCTTCTTGAACAAATTAAGTAAGCTCATTCTGCACCTATTTTCTTTTAATTCCCTCTGTTTACATAAATATGACCATATCTTCTCTCTGTTCTAAAGAACATAAATAATCCTAAACCGCCAAAACCAAGTATCAATATCAAAATTCCAGTAATAAAGGGGTCATAACCAGTAAGCATCATAGACAAATAAAAAGCAAATCCAAATAGTCCTGCAATTCCAGTAATTATTATACCTATCAGTCTCATAGTTATGTAATTCAAATCACTTGCAAGATAGATTTTATTTGCCTTGCGATACAAACCTCTGTACAAGTAATATGCAAATACAAACCAAGCAAGAGCATTTATCCACCGAAGTGCAGAATTTGTTATCTTATATGATATTAAACTGACAACTATCGCAACAACAAAAGAAAGTATTGGGTATTGCATACTTCTTCTCTCCCAAAAGTGCTTCATATGAAATTGTGTGCTTCTTGGATAAAACTGATTAGTATGTTGATGAAACCGTCTGTGTCCTCTATAATGTCTTCTAAATCGTCTATGTGCCATATTATTTGCTTTTTTTCCAACTATTATAATTAATTATGAAATATATAAATTTATTCTTGAGATTTTATAGCTCAATTTTGTTAAATTTGATGTTTCAAAAATAAAATATTGGACTATTTTTGATAACACTACTTGATAGTGTTGAAATTATGCTTGCGGAAAGCACTGAAAAATTGTGGAAAATTGGGTTTTTAGATTTGTTCGGGAAAATAATTAATTTCTATATAGAAAAAAATATGCATTTCCTGTGGACTTCTCATGGAGAACCTATGGAATTCTCATGCAAAAAATCAAATCTATATACTTAAGTATATAAAAGTATTTATAAATAGTGTTTCAATTATAAAACTACATATAAAAAATTGGAACAACTCAAAGTTTTGCTTTGAGTGGCTGCACAAAACCAAAAGATTTTGTTGCAACATTTCCGTTAAGGAGGTATGGGAGATGGAATTTATTATTAATGAAGCGTTAAAGACAGCAAGCAGTAGAACAGAAGACGATTACCTTGTTGGGCATGCCAATATAAAAGTTATCGGTGTCGGTGGAGCCGGCATTAATGCAGTTGACTGGCTTTTCAAAAAAGGCATAAAAGGTGCTGAAGTCATTGCAACTAACACAGACAAACTACATCTCGATCATCGTGATGCAGACAAGAAAATTCTAATCGGCCAAGGACTAACACGAGGCCTGGGCTGCGGCGGATATCCTGAGAAAGGAGCAGAAGCAGCTAAAGAGAATATATCTGAACTTAAAGACTCGATAAAAGGAAGCGACATGGTTTTTGTCACTGCTGGAATGGGCGGTGGAACAGGAACAGGCGGTGCTCCAATAGTAGCACAACTGGCAAAAGACATGGGTGCAATAGTCATTGGTGTAGTAACAATGCCATTTAATATTGAAAAAGCAAGAATTGACAAAGCAGAATTTGGACTCAAGCAGCTGAGAAACAGCTGTGACACTGTTATTGTAATTGACAATAACAGATTAGCAGACATCGCAGGCAACCTGCCAATACAGCAGGCTTTTGCAGTTGCAAACGAGCTGATTGCTACAATGATAAAGGGTATAGTAGAAATCATTGCAGTGCCTAGCTTGATTAACCTGGATTATGCAGATGTAAGAGCAATAATGTCAAGAGGCGGAGTATCTGTTATCGGAGTCGGAGAATCTGACACTGAGAATAGAGTTGACGAAGCTGTAAACCGCGCACTGTCAAATCCACTGCTGGACGTAAGCTACGAAGGCGCAAGTGGAGCTTTGATACACATAACCGGCGGGGCAGACATGACATTAGACGAAGCTGAAAAAGTTGGAGCATTAGTAACAGCTGGATTGGACCAGGACGCAAATGTCATCTGGGGCGCAAGAATCGACCCTAAGTTCCAGGGCAAGCTGCGAGTAATGACCATCATAACCGGCGTAAATTCCCCATTTGTTTTAGGCAAAATGGATTACAGCCGACCAAGCGCTCAAGCAATTGAAATGAACAGAGATCTTGGAATTGAGATGCTCAGATAAGGAGGTAAATACCCACATTACGTGAGACGTTGAACGTTTACGTTTGACGTTTCACATTATTTTTTTGTTTTATACTCGTTTATCATACTCCCACAAGCACCTCCAAAGTTGTCTTGGGGTTCTGTGAAGTGCGCGACAAGCGCGCTTCACTCTAATTCATAATAAAAAATGGAACAACATCTTCCGATAAGACGGCCGAGGCAGAATAAAATAGGTATAACAATTTACACCCAATCTTCTAACGTTATAGAATCTAAAGGCAAGTACAAACCTGAAAATTATGACGGAGCAGAAAAAATCCCTGTTTTCGGCGTGGAGAAAAAGCCTTACAATAGTCTAGAAAACAAAATCTAATTATTTCTTTCTCAGCTTCTTAATCTTCTCAATTCCTTTCTTCACAATTTTCTGAGCCTTCTCTTTGATTTTTGGAATTTGCTCTTTAAGCGGGAATGGTTCTTCGCCTCTCTTTGAATTCTCCCATTCTTCGAAGTAAAGAACATCGGCCAGCTCTATTCTCGACGGCGCCCGAGGGTAAGGGATTTCAGCGCAGTAGCCGAGAGGGACTATTGCATGAATATCAACATCATCCGGAATTTTCAGCTCTTTTCTCAAGCCAGTTTCTGTAAATGCACCAACCCAGCAGCCAGCCAGGCCCTGGTCATGTGCAGCAAGCAGAATATTCTGCACTGCAGTTGCTGTATTTTGCTTTGAGTAAAGCTCTTTTCCCCTTCCGCTGTATGCTTTCTCAGGAGCGCTGTTTGAGCATACAAGAACAATTATCGGCGCAGTGAGGAGCCAGTTCTGGCCCAAAGAAGCTTTTACAATTATTTTCTTGTGCTTCTCGTCCTCAATAACTATAAATCTCCAGTTCTGCACATTTCCAGACGAAGGCGCCCATCTTGCTGCATCCAGCACAGCAAATAATTTTGCATCTTCAATAGGCTGGTCCTTAAATTTTCTCACACATCGCCTGTTCTTTATACAGTCAAGGGTTTGCATCTTACACTTCAATAAAAGCTTCTTTGTTTTTAATATTAATGGTTACGCCGAAAAGCTCCATCAACTCCCTAAATCCTATTAATAATGGAACTTTGTCCCCGTCTACCAAATAAGCAGTAAAAATATATTCTTTGCTGACATTCTTGGCATCAATAAATTTTGCAGTTATTTTTGCAATTTTAACTGGAATCTCGCATTCTTTTTTAATCAAAACTCCCTTGAGAACATGCTGTCCTATAATTTCAAATTGTATATTTTTCCAAATAGATTCTGGCAAAACACTTGTATGCGCTCCAGTATCTATTAAGCCATGCTCGATTGGCCCCCACGTATCTTTTAATTTAAACTGCATGTGAGCATAAACACGCAGAAGCGGACGTCTTAGCTCAACAGAAAGCATAGGGTCGCTTATTTTTATAATATCTAAATTAATTCTAGTAGAAATTTTCTCCACTCTCCACAAATATAACTGGTATTTGCGTCAGGCCTGTTTTTTTCTGCGCGAATTTTCTAACTTCTTCCAGGCTGTCGCCGATTGCTACAACAGCTTTTTTGACAATAGCCACCCATTTATTTGTGAATTTCTTCTGCAGCTCAGAGTAATGCTCTTTTATCCATTCGCTGTCCTGCCAGTATTGCTCTAATTCCATATCAAAACTTAGAATTTACGAGAATAAAAAGTTAACTGCCACGCGCAGCAAGAGGCTCGTATTTTTCTCTGACAGCATTGATACCACCATAGTATTTGAATATGGCACGGCATAACCTAGATCCAATTTTTTTGGCTGCAAGTAATTTGCCATTATTTTTCTTAATTTCAGCTATAATCTCTTTTCTAAAATTCTCTTCATTCTGCCAATAACCGCTCGAAACTTGGTGCATATCTGTTTCCTTTATATCATAGCCTGCTTCTTTAAGTGCCTTAAAAGGAGAGCTTTCATAGTGGTGTTGTAAAAGCCCTGATAAGTTATGGTCAATAAAATCCGTTCCTATAATTTTTATTATTTGCTTATCCAATACGCTGACAAGCCATTTTATTGCTTTGATTCTGTTTTGTTTTTCATCAAAATAATGTCTAGGTATTCTTTCCTTTTCCCACGGCTGAAGATTATATCCTGCTTCCTCTAATGCTTTGAATGGCGAGTTACTGCAATAAGTGCCTAGCCAAGATAAGTGATTAGTTATAAAATCGTCTTCTTTAATTTGGCTTACTGGTTTTTTAAGATTTTTAACTAACAATCTGGTTGACTTAATTCTATTTTGTCTTTTGTTCCAGTAATTGCTTGGCATTTTCTCTATAATAAGCCAGGGAGTATCGGCAAGGACCGGGTCGTATCTCTTGGATTCAGGATTTGTAAAGCCGGCCTCCACTAAAGCAGCATAAGGAGATTCTTTAGAGCAAAGTATCAGTAACCCGCCTAATCTGTTTTTTTGAAAATCTTTTGCCTCTGGGTACTCTTTGCCGTTTCTTCTGCATTTGTCAACGAGCCACTCAATAGCCTTAATTCTATTATTTTTATTTTTCCAATATCTGCGAGGAACGCATGCTAAACGCAGCCAAGGAGTTTCAGCCAAAACAGGATCAAAATTTTCTGACTTAGGATCTGTAAAGCCTGCTTCTACGAAAAGATGATAAGGAGACCTGTCTGTATATTTCAATAAACTATGCAATTTATATTTTCCAAAATATCTGGCAGTCGGATATAAGCTGTCAGGCTTTACTTCATAGACTTCGAACTTTGTACCCGCTTCCTCCTTCCCTAATATTTCCTCCAAATCTTCTCTTCTTTTCTTTGATTTATGTTCATTCCTGTATTTTTCAACAAGAGCTTCAGTGATATATTGCCTATGTTCATGCTTTTGGAAAAGGCCTCCAAAAGGCCCGATTTGAAAAGTCCTTTCCCCTCTCTTTACTTCCTGCCAAATTTGAATGCACTGCTCTCTGGAATAAACCTGATACCCTCTAATCTTCTTGAGCAATTTTTCTTCTGATTTTGAGATACCTTTGGCTCTTGCTACCATTTTTCTTAGTTGTACTTCTGAGTGAATGTTTAAAAGGTTAGCTATAAGCAAATTTTATATTCTCTCCAAAGCTTAAGGTTAGCATGAGGTACTCTGAGCTGGCTGACGTTTATGAGGAGCTTGAAAGCACAGCTAAGAAGCTGGAAAAATCAGATATAATCGCCAAGCTTCTTAAGAAAACGCCTGCAAAGATTCTGCCTGATGTTGTTCTTCTACTACAGGGCAAGGTTTATCCAGAATGGTCTGAGGAAGTGCTTGGAGTTGCAGGCCAATTAATGATTAAAGCGATTGCGAAAGCAACCGGCGAGAGCGCAGAAGATGTTATGGATATTTTCACAAAAAAAGGCGACCTCGGCTTGACAGTAGAGGATCTATCAAAGCAGAAAAAGCAGAGGACTTTATTTTCAGAAGAGCTGACAATTGAAAAAGTTTTTGAAAATATAAAACAAATTGCAAAGCAGGCCGGCTCTGGCTCGCAGGACAAAAAGCAGATGCTCATTGCTGAATTGATAGCCCACGCAAAGCCGAAGGAAGCAAAATATATTGTAAGAACTGTTCTTGAGGAGCTGAGAGTCGGGGTTGCAGAAGGGCTTATCCGCGATGCAATTGCAAAAGCATTCAATGTTGAGCCGAAAGCTGTCGAGAACGCCTGGTTCCTCAGGCCTGACTACGGCGAGATAGCAGAGATTGCAAAAGAAAAAGGCGAAGCCGGACTGAAGAAAGTCAAAATAGAAGTCGGCATGCCGATTCATGTTCTTTTGGCTGAAAAATCCCCTGATCTGAAAACAGCTGTTGAGTCGTATGATAAAGTTTTGCTGGAATACAAATATGACGGAATGCGCACCTGCCAGCCTGCTGGCTCTATTGTTTTGAGCAATCCGGAGCTTAAAGAAATAGATAAATTAAAAGTTGGAGATAAAATATTATCTTCACGAGGAAAAGAACAGAACGTGACTGAAATTTTGCGAAGAAAATACACTGGCAATATATTAAAAATTAAGCCATCCAATCTGCCTGCTTTTGTGTTAACGTCAGATCATCCTATTTATGCGATAAAGCATAAAAAATGCCATTGGGCATCTAAACAATTATGCAGACCAAACTGCAATACTCAAAATCAGTCATGCAGTAAATTCTATACAGAATATAAACCGGAATTTTATGAAGCTAAAGACCTGCAAAAAAATGATTTTCTTTACGTTCCTAAATACAGTATAGTCAAGGATATTACAATAATAAAAATTAAAGATTTTGTAGATTTTAAAAGACATGGAAATACTCAAGAAATGCCTAGAGAAATTAAGGTAACTAAAGAATTACTGGAACTTTTCGGATGGTATTGTGCAGAAGGAAGCTCTAATTCCAAATGGGGAAATATTTCTTTTGCATTAAGCAGTAAAGAAAGAAATTATGCTGAATTTATTAAGAAAGCACTTAAATCTATTTTTGACTTAAATGCAAATATTAGAGAAAGAAATAATGGATTAGAGGTATATGTTCGTTCTAGAATACTTGCAGAATTTTTTTCAAAGACATTTGGAAGCAATGCGAAAGAAAAGAAGCTGCCTGATTTTATCTTAAAATTACCAAAGGATAACTTATCAATTTTGCTAAAATCATACTGGAAAGGAGACGGCAATACTGATAAAGCAGGAGTTTGTTTGACAACTGCATCTAAGAAATTAGCTTATTCTTTACTATTAGCGTATTCCAAATTAGGGATATTAGTTTCAATATTAGAATCTACTTGTCCCCCTAGAATTTGTAAAAATAGAAACATAAAAGCAAGCAAAATCTTTAGAATTAGAATCCTCGGTGCTCAGCAAGAAAAATTAGATTATGCTAGATTTGAAGGCGACAGAAGCTGGAATAGATTTTTTGAGACAGACAAAGGATTTTTTGTTCCTATAAAAAATATTCAGGCTGAACCATTTAATGACTTTGTATACAATATAGAAACTGAAGATCATACATATACAAATCCATTTGTATTGCATAACTGCATTCATAAAAAAGGGGATAAGATTTGGCTCTTCACAAGGCGCTTGGAAAATGTGACAGCTGCTTTTCCTGATTTGGTAAAATTGTGCAAGGAAAATATAAGGGCGCGGGAATGCATTTTAGACAGCGAAACAGTCGGCGTTGACAAAAATGGAAAGCCTGTTCCATTCCAATTATTATCCACAAGAATAAAAAGAAAACATGAAATCGAAGCATCAGTCGGGAAAATACCAATTATTTCAAATCTGTTTGATATTATTTACCTGAACGGCGAAATTCTTTTTGACGAGCCTTTGTGGAAGAGAAAAGAAATTCTGGAAAAAAGCATTACAGAGAAAAAAGGAAAATTTCATATTGCAGAGGGATTGGTCACAAAGGATCTTGAAAAAGCTGAAAAATTCTATAAAGAAGCCCTGAAAGCAGGCCAGGAAGGCTTGATTGTCAAAAATCTGGATGCAAAATACCAGCCAGGCAGAAGAGTTGCAGGCGGATGGCTGAAAGTAAAGCCTGTGATGGAATCTTTGGATTTAGTAATTGTCGGAGCAACATGGGGAGCTGGCAAGAGAGCAGGAACCTTGGGCTCTTTTTTCCTTGCTCTCAGAGACCCGAGCACTGGAAAATTCCTTGAATGCGGAATGATGGGCTCTGGAGTAAAGGAGAAAAGATCAGAGGCGATGGAAGCCAGCGAAATGACACTCAAGGAGCTGACAAAAGAGCTGAAGCCTTTGATTGAATTTGAAAAAGGCAACACAGTAAAAATAAAGCCGAAAATAATTGTCGAGGTCGCATATGAGGAAATCCAGAAGAGCCCGACCTATGAATCCGGCTATGCATTAAGATTCCCGCGTCTAGTCAGGCTAAGGCCAGACAAAGCATTGGAAGAAGTTGATACAAAAACAAGAATCAAGCGACTATACGAACAGCAGAAGGGCAAGAAGAAGTAGTAATTCTTTTAAGACTTTGTCTCTGTAATATAGCAATATGGGGAACAATTCAAACTATACCTTGCTCTTAGGAGTTAAATTAAGCTTAGAAGAAAAAGTTGTAGAAACCAATCCTAACTGGAAAGGTTATGGTAAAGACAAAACAACCCCTCCTTATATTTTATCTGATATTTCTACAGATGATTATTATGATCTGCCTGAAGAGCAAAGATGTCAAAAAGATGATAAATATGTATACGGAGAAAAGGAAATTGAATTAGGATATGTCTTGCCTAATGGTGCAATTGTTGAAAATCTTGTTGATAATGGTACATTCGTAAACGACTATGACTGTGATATAAATCGATTATGCTTTATTGAAGATGATAATTGGCTTGGTGATGAACAGCTGTTTGGAGTTGCATTACTGCATCATTCAACAAGTGATGGATATAAAGAAGGGGACGAACAGAAAATAATAACAGCATTAAATCAGAAAGCAAAAATTGCTGAAATGATAAACAAATATGGTTTTAAATTTAAACCAGAAGATATAAAACTTCATCAATATATAATGCGTGAAATATAAATACGAACAGCAGAAGGGCAAAAGGAAATGAAAAATATAATTTATAATTATATTGGAATAGGCTTTTGGTCAGGAGCTTTTGTTTATAGTGTGATAAATATGATTTTAAATCTTAATCAGGCTATTCAAAGTAAAGTCTTGCATTATAATTACATAATAACAGGAGTTGCTGTTATTGGCTTAATTTTGAATATAATTTTAATTAAAAGGAAGAAGAAATAATTTTACTCCAAGCCGAGGCTGACTTTTATTGCTAAATCAACTTTCTGCATTATTGCAGAATCAAGATGGCATAATTTTTTAATTATCCTGGATTTATCAACAATCCTTATTTGGTTAAGCAGGATTGTTGAATCAAAGTCAAGACCTGACTGCTCTGCTGTGACTTCGACATTTGTTGGGAATTCTTTCACAAAAAATTTTGTTGTCGTGGGCGCAATTATTGTTGTTGGACTAACTTTATTTCCTTCATCGTTTTGTATAATTAGACAGGGCCTAGTTTTGCCCTGCTCAGAGCCAATAACTGGCTCAAGATTGACAAGAAAAATATCCCCTCTTTTAATCTCCATATTTAGTATGAAATTATTATTTCTGCGTTCTTCGAAAAGCTTCGCTTTTCGGGGACACGCTGGCAAAGCCAGCTTGTTTTTGTGAAATTTCGCTTCTTCGCAAAGCTTCTTCTACTTCAGCATCTGCGTATTTAAATTCCTCGCAAATTTTTAAGCTCTCTTCAGCCATTTCTTTATAGCCTTCAATTAGAAGTTCGCGCTGTTTTCGCTTTCGGATTTCCTGCTCCCTAATAAGCCGCTTGATTACTTCCTCATAGGTTTCTTTCGGTTCAGCCTTTAACTTTTCAAGCTGGCTTTTGACGCTCTCCTGAAGCTGAATTGTTGTTACCATACAAACTATAGTCAAACTATAGTTAATAAATCTTATGGTCTATAACTTGACCATAACTTTTTTAATTCTTTAAATTGGTATTCAGAAAATGAAAATCAAAAACATCAGCAGAAACTGCGTTGTCTGCGGAGATAAAATAAAAATAAATATTGATGAAAAAGGCAAATATGATAATGGCAATTATTTCGGCAAAATTAAATCGCCAATCGAAGGCACTGGCGAATACAAAAAGGTTGGCACTTCTAAGATTTTTGGATTTAAAAAGCCGGTTCCAATTGTTAAGTGGACAGGTAGAACTAAGGAATATGAATACTGGGAATGTAATCTTTGCTATGAAACTGCTATGCGTGAAAACTGGCTTGAGAATAGAATAGAAAAATATTACGGCGAACGCTGTTCTGATTTCGAACCGTCATGTATTGTATGCGATACTTGGGCTCGATATGATAAAATTGTAAAAAATAATTCTCTTAGAGGAAATTTCAAACAAAGCTATGACAAAGATGCTGATGCAGCCTATATTTACATTAAGCCAAAATCTACAATCAAGCCTGGCGAAGCAGTAAAACAGCTGGAGCTTAGCGACTATATAATTTTGGATTTTGACAAAAAACAAAGGCTTCTCGGCATTGAAGTCCTTGAAGCTAGCAGGCGCATGCCAAAGGTTTTTGCGGAGCAGAAAGGGAAGTAGAAATAATTATTTTCTATATTTTTGAATTATTTTAAGAAAATCATCTGGCAACTGCCGCCTACTGCTGCTATTAATAAGAATTAATGTCGGCTTATCAAAATTACTTGCTAAAAAGCCTGTGACGTCAATTTCTGCTTTATACATATCATTTAAAAGTGAACCTTGAGGGGAGTTTCCTCCTCCAAATTTCAAAACAAGCTCTGCCTTGCGCTTTTGGCCCAAGTAATCTGTCATAATCACATTTCCACCGCTCTGAAGAATGTAACCTGTATATGCTGCAGGACAAGTAGAGGCCGGATAGGCAGCAATTATATCTTGAAACGATCCTTCATCCCATAGCTTATTTAATTCAGAAATATTATAGCAAAAAGCAGGACCGACATCAACCTGCTCTGCCATGAATTTATTTATTTCCAGAAGCTCAGCTTGTTTTTTCTGTATATTCTTTGCAGGTTTTGGGTGTTTTTGCCTCTGCTCACTAAGAAAATCAGTATAATTTCTAAAGAAATTTTCATAAACTGCGTTGTTTGAATAATCAATTGCGGGAGACCCTTCAGGCTCAGTAATAAATTTAGCATTAACAAGTTCGTTTATGCAGTCGTGGAGAAATTGTGCATGGACAGGAAAAACTGCAGGAAAATAAGGCATATTTGGAATCTTGTGAGTTAAATGAAACAGACTATATTCGACTTTAATCCTGTTTCGATGCTCTTCTGGAAGATTAGAAGTTACATGAAGAATTGATACGAGTACCTTTTCTATATGCTGAGCGAGGTCTGCATCATCAGGCGAGAACCAGTTGCATATCTTCTTCATAGCATCTTTGCTACCAGCAATTTCTTTTTCAGCAGTCATTCATTAAATTAAATTATAAAGACATAAAAAACTTATGAACAGCAGAAAGGAAAAAAGAAATAAATTTTTATTTCTTTGTAATCTTCTTTTTATTGTTTCGTATTATTTCTTCTATAGCGCTCTTTTGTACTTCAAAAAGATGATTTATGCTGACTTTTGGCAATTTTTTTGTATTAAAATTAAAGCTAAATGGACCGTAGAGCAGCTCGTAACTTACAAATCTTTTGCCAGCTGCTGCTTCCTCATCAATTTTTTTTAACCATGCAATGGCCTTTTCGTAGAGTATATAATTACCAAGATAATGCGTATCGTGGCCCTGTCCTACAATCTCTATAGGCATACCTTTGTCACGCCTTAATCTGCTTCCTGGCTTTATTCCCAATGCTTCCATCGAGTCTTCAGTTACTATCAGCATTGTCCAATCGCCAGAACGCCCCTCTTTAATATACCTCGCTTCGTGTGCTTCAGGAAGATATTCCAGGTGCTCTGTGATCGGCGGCCTTGCATAAACTCTGAATAAATCATCCAAGCCATTCAAAAAACTTTTTCCCATTTTAATGCTCCTCGTCTTCATTCGGGTCTACTTTAAGCTCCATGCTGTGTTGTGCCGCAAGGCGGAATTGAATCCGGAACTGCAGGAATAGATTTGTCTCCGGGCTTTTCCGAGTCTAACAATTCTTTCTCCAGAGGGCTTAGACCAGAGCTTGCCAGCAATTTCATACACTTTACTTCAGCTTTGGATAAGCCAGAATAAAGTTCGAGAAGATTATCTGAAGTAGTGTCATCAAGCTCGTTCGCATTATCATTAAGCCAGTTTTTAATTTTATTGGCTCTTCCCTCTGCAATTTCTCTTCCTATCTTTTTGTTAAATGTATCGTCTTTTCTGCAGAGAGCAATGCCTTTGGCGTATAGTTGTTTAAGACCCTCTGTCAGCTCTTTTATGCAATAAGTTCTTGGATTTCTGGTTCTCTTTCCCTCATAATAAAGTAATTTTTTGGATTTTATTATATATGCCCCTTCTGGCGTTTCTTTGTCGTAATAAAGCACTGTTTTTGTAACTTTAAAATCTGCCATTTCAAAATATTATCAGCAGAAAAGCATAAAAGGATTTTTATAAAAATGCTGAAGGAGGATGTTTTAAATGATTTTGCTTTTTAGGTTTTGAAATGTACAATCCGCAAAAAGTTGTAGGGAGATGGGGCGAAGATACAGTAATGCCAGCGTTTAATCTGGAAAGAGCAGACCGAAATATGCTTGGAAATGTGCCTGATTTAATCTCAAAATACAGCCCAAAATTTTATGTAGAAGTAAAAACATCTGCATATAATAACGGCGGAGTTATTAACAGAGAACAATTATTCAGATTTGATGAAGAAGTAAATACCCGGCGCTTTTACGTTTTTGTTAATCATTCGATTACAAAGAATATGCAGAGAAATTATTCATCTGCAAAGAAGTTGATGGAAGCTCTCGATGTAAGGTCTATGTATTGGTTTCCATTCAGTATAGTCAAAGCGCACTTTATTAATTCTAAAGCAACAACCACTGAAAAGCACGATGATTATGTCCAGCTGGATGAAAGCCAAGCAGAAGACATATTCAAGGGCAAGAGAGCAATGTGGCAGCATCTTGGGCTGGACAAGCAGAATTATAAAAAACTCAAGCTGAATGAAAAAGTCAAATTAATCACAAGAGACGGCAATCTTGAAGAGCAGATATCGACATCGTTCAGGCCTGAATTTCTCTGATAATTTTTCATTATGCTGAAAATTGCTATCTTGCTGATTGAAACTAACCTGTGTTAAGCTTCCTCGAAGACCTGGAACAATGAGGTTTATTTCAATCTTTCTTTTTTAACAATTACGTTATTTGTCTTGTCTAATTCAGACAATATGAATTTTCTAATTTCCTTATCCAATGCCTCTGGCGGAATAATGCCTTTTGTCTTTATTTTTGGTATAACCATCGCGAATATTTTCGCGGAAAGCGCTGTCGGATAAGATATGAAGTTTGCATTAAGACCAAGCTTGTTAATTTCTTTCTGCCTAGGAAATGATACAAAATATCTGATTATTCTTTTTTTCCCTTTTATTTTTCCGCTGGCCTCAACAGCAAATGCAAATTGCGCTTCCTTGAATTTTGGATCTTCATTACTGAAAGAAATATTCGGCAAAACCTTATTCACAAACTCAAAAGGTGATATTTCAATATCTCCAAATTTTATTTTTTCCCGTGAAATAAGCCCTAGCTCATAAAGGAATTTATGAATATCAACCTGATCATCATAATCTTTTATGTCTATATTTTTAAGTTTGATAAAAAACGGAATCGTTCCAATCTCCTCCTGGCATATTAGACTAACTTTCTTTGTTCCATATGGTGCTGGAAACTTGTAATTCTCCTTGCCTGAGAATGGTTCAACTATTTTGAATTTTCCATCTTTGTACACAAGCGGTTTTGAGCCGATTTCATCCAGCAAAGCTTCTTTGGACCATGCAGTATGGAATTCTCCTGTGCCGGAATAATCAACCAGCCTTATTTTAACATCTTCAAGCTCATCAAATTCATCTGCGCATTCCCTGACAAAAAGATTTGTCATGCCTGGAGAAACACCTGATTCTATCAGTCCAAGAATATTTTTCTCCCTAAATTGCTTGTCAAAATCAAACTGTTCAATTTTATATGGGCTTAAAGCAGTCTTATCGGGGTCTGGATTCCAACACGCAGCCATATCCATGTAATTTATTCCGAATTTTGCGCATTCTTTAAGTATATCAGAATTGAACTGCGGTGAAGCAGCATTTATAATCAAATCAGGCATAGTTTTTTTTAAAATATCTATAAATTGAGATTTGTCTTCCAAATTTAGCTTCATTTGATGCAGTTTTTCAAATTTTTTCTCTTCCCTAAAGCATATATCTGCTGAAAGCACTGATTTTACGCTGTCCTCTTTTTGCAGAAGTTTTGCTAAAACAGAACCAACTGCACCATGGCCGAGTATCAGAATTTTCATTAGTTTATCACCTTTCCATTTTCATAAATTCGCATCTTTTTCTTCCTGAGCTCGCTGAAAAAAATAGAATGCGGAATTCCTATTTCAGGGGAAAAACTCCCCTTTTCTGTTATGACTCCTTTTTTCACCATCTGAGCTAAAATGCTCGCGGGAAAACCAGTATCGATGTTACAGCCTCCGCTTTCCCATCCTCTTAATGGAGGCACTAAACATTCCATTAAGATACTCCTTCGTTTTCCACTTTTTGTGCCAGTTATATGCGCCCAAATGTTTTCCTTTTCAGTGTATTCCTCGGGCATGCCCAGATTCTTAAGCATCTGTGTCAAAAAGTTTATGGGTTTTATTTTTGTACCAAAATAATTTATCTCCTTCTTGCTTGCAAATCCAAGTTTTATCAGGCTTAAAATCATTTTGAATGAATGTTCAGGAAATCCAGCATAAAATTTAATATTCTTCAAGCCTTTCTTGCCAAAATAATGCATTAAAGTATACTGTTCAGGATGTCTGACGAGCATCTCATTTTCTGCGCCAACATATCGATGATATTTCCTAATTATATTACTCAATGGAATTTTATATTTGAAACGTCTATTCTCAACTATGGGCGCACGATCTGTAAATTCTTCCAGCACGCTTTCAATGGAAAATGGAACTACAAATTCTTTCATGTTGGAGTCCCATGCAAATCCTAAATTGATATCTTCTATTGTATCAAATTTTTCAGAAGCGTACCTGAGCATTATATTGCCGATTCCTGGAACCGAGCCTATGCCGGCAATGCCGGCAATATTTTTCTTTTTCATGACTTTATTGAGTGAAAATTGTTTTTTAGTTATAGGGATTTCTGAACCAAGATCGATGCAATTTACTCCGAGCCTGGCGCATACCTTAAAGACTTCATAATTCCAGTCTCCTTCCATGCAATTTATAACAACATTTGAATTTGAGTATTTTATAGCATTAATTATTGTACTGATTTTTGTTGCTTCAATATATTTGAATGCTGTTTTTTTCTTGTAAACATTTAAGAAATGCGAAACTCTTGGCTTATCCCTTCCGCACAGCAGTACAGAATAGCCTGATTCTAAAAGATCTCGCACGACAATTCTTCCCTGCATCCCTGTCGCGCCCAATACAATGAAATCGAAAACCACATCATGCCTCCTTTATGCTATTAATTTATACTGTTTTATAATTTATTAATGTTTCTAAAAGTATGCCGAGCAATTTCATTTAACATAAATAAAAACCTTTAATCCTGAATTTCTTTGATGTTTAAAAGAAACCTTTAATAAATCCCTGTTCTTCTGAGGAGTTATGGCCAAGAAAGATGAGTTAAAACAAGAAAACCAGGCAAAACCTGCTGAGAAGGCAGAAGAAAAGAAAATTGACAAAAGCAAAGGAAAAGAGGCTTCAAAGGAGGCGCAGGCTCCGGTTGAACAGATACCAAGGCAGATTAATCTTCTTGATGTTGTCAAGCAGTCAATGGTTCAGGTCAAGTATGAAGAGATTGGCTCATGGCTAGCAACTCACAGAACACCTTTGTTCTATGCTCATAAGGCAGGCTTCTCTGTTATTGATGAGAAATTCATTGAAAGCAGGCCCTGGCTGAAGAAAGCTCTTAAGAAAATGGTTGATGAGGTCACAAAGGAGAAGAAGCCAAAGCCAACAGCGCATGCCCCTAGCCTGCCGTTTGCTCCGCCAAGGGAGCCGACAGAACGAGCCGGGTATATCGGCTGATTATCTGGCTAATTTTTTCAGCGTGTCTTTGAGGGTTTGATAGTAGAGATATTTTTTTGCACCCTCTTCTATTAATCTAGAATAATCCACTGCCCCATCATCTAGCCCTGCTAAATTGATCAAGTCGGAGTCGGTAAGCAATTCTATCTTTTTATGGTAATATCCTCCTCTTACCCGAATGCCTTTGCCCCATTCACCTTCAAATTTAAAATTAGCATTAGAAATTACATCAGCAGTAATACTTCCTCCATGATCTTTTTCAAAAGTAACATAAATATTATCTTTTTCTAGTTCAGATAGTTCTTCAAATCCTAATACTATTTTTCTCTTTGCCATGACTAATTACTTTTTAATTGCCTTGTCATATTTTGGAATCAAAGCTGTGCCGCTTGCATAACTACTTCCTTTAAGGCTGCTAAGAGAATACATGAAATCTACTACAACTTCAGCCCTTTTTGGAACCTCTTGAGCAAATCTGTCTATTAAAGAGGGAAATTTTTGATTATGGTCTAAATTAGCATGTATTCCTTTTGCTGTATACATTAGCATATTTTTTTCGTATATGTCGCAGTAATCTCTTGCAGATATTGTCAGAATTTTATCTTTGCCTATTGCCATTGCTTTATTTCATCTGCGAAGACATAAAAAATCTTCGATTAAATCTTTTGATTAGCTTTCCAAGCGAAAGAAATTTCCATAGGTTGCAAAAGTCTCATTTGTTGGAATTTTTAATTCCAACTTTCTGATTAAATAATCTAATCATGTCTTAGATTAAAATTTTTAACCAATAAAAATTTTAAAAATTTTTAACTCGAGGGTGTTTTTGAAATATGTTTCTATTTGTGGAACATGTTTTCAGAAACAGTTTTTCTTGGCTAGAAACCCTTTTCAAATTAGAAACATTTAAAAATTCGGGCTGTTTTCTTGGTAAAATGCCTGAATCTAACAAATCAGTTCTGCTGGCAAGCTTGTTTGACAATAAGACAGTTGAAGTTCTCAAGAAGCTTATGGATAAGAAGGATGTCTTCTACCTTCGGGACATTTCAAGGGATACAGGGGTCAGCCTGGCGACAACCTTCAGGATTGTCCAGAAGCTGGTAGGTCTCGGCCTGGTCCAGAAGGTTCGGCAGGATAAGTTCACTTTTTATACCATTGTAAGAGGAACACCCATCTACAATGAGGTAAGCACCTTAATAGTTGGCTCGCCGACAGACCCTGTCCAGATGTTAAAGATCGGCTTAGAAGCAAGATATGCAAGCCAATTCCAGCTCTTCGGCTTGGAAGGCAATGACAAGAAGCTCTTTATTGTCGGCCAAAGCATGGATGAAGAGCATGTCAAGCAGTTAATGGTCAAAATCCTGGAACAAACAAGCGTAAGATATGACTATTTAGTCCTGGCTCCGCAGCAGTTTGAGCAGATGAAGTCAATTGGGCTGATAAGCAAGGATATCAAGAAGGTTTAAAGACAGCAAAAGAGGCTGAAAAACCATAATTTATAAAGCTTTTTCTTATAGTTACTATATAGTAATGAAATTACGAAAAGCTTATATAAGTATATCGGTTTAAAGAATATTAATTCCGGTTGGAAAAAGATACTACTCAAATATTTCAAATAACCGTAACATATATTAAGTAGTAGAAATAACAAATGTTATAAACGAACCGGAGGCGAAAGGATGATAATAAATGAGGAATTTTTAGGTAAACTACGAAGAGCTTTTAGTTTGAACTTGTATGAAGTTAAACTATGGACTGCACTGCTGTCGAGAGGAGTTTCAACAGCCGGAGAACTGTCTGATATCGCAGATGTTCCGAGAAGCAGAACCTATGATGTTCTAGAAAGCCTTGAGAGAAAAGGCTTTGTTATTGTCAAGCCTGAAAAGCCAATCCGGTACATGGCTATAGCACCTGAAGAAGTTCTTGACAGAGTCAAAAGGCGGCTTTTGGAGAGAACAGAAGAGCGCTCAACCCGGCTTGATGAGCTTCAAAGCTCTGATATTCTGAAAGAGCTTGCACTGCTCTACAAGCAGGGAATTGAACCGATGCAGCCGACTGATTTCTCAGGCGCGCTGAAAGGAAGGCACAACTTATACGACCATCTTGCTTTGCTGACAAAAGAAGCTGAGAAATCGATTTCAATGGTGACAACAGAGGAAGGTATAATAAGAAAAATACGGGCTTTAAAACCGCTGCTCGAGAAAGCAAAGAGCAGAGGAGTCAAGATTAAAATAATTGCGCCTGTAACCGACAAGACAAAAGAAACTATTTCAAAGCTGAACGGTGTTGCAGAAATCAAGAATGTGAAAAACATTAATGCAAGATTCTGCATCGTGGACGGCAAGCAAATAATGTTTATGCTGATGGACGACAAAGACGTGCATCCAAGCTACGACCTTGGCCTTTGGGCAAACACGCCGTACTTTGCATCTGCGATGCAAGGCATGTTTAATCAGCTCTGGAAAGGCGCGTGATTTTTTTCTTTTTAATCTTTTTTTCTTAATCAACTGTTTTTGTTTGGATTTAAGGAAGAAAAATTATAGCTCTGCTCTTTTAATTTTGCCAGAATAAAAGCAACATTCTTCAAAATTATTCATACAATACAGGGATACCTCAGGAATTGAAACATGCCGCTGATATATTGGATTATCTGGACTTGGTTTTTTATCTTTTACCTTGTCTGAAAATTTAAATCCGCAATAATAGAAATAATCTCCTTCTTTTTTAATATGCGGACATCGCTTCTTAAGCTCTGTTTCTAAGTCTTTAACTGCTTTTCTTTCAAAAGGCAAAACTATATCATCAAAAGTTTTAACCTCTTCCCACGTTTTTGCTGCCATACAAACATAAAATTACACAAGTCTTAAAAAATGTATTAATACAGTTCGGCATTTATTGCCTCTTTTTAAAAGCTAATTCTAATTCTTCATAAACCCCTGTTATCAAATCATAGCTCTTAGCTTCTTCTAAATTCACCCATGCGTAATCTGTCAGCTCTAGTGAAAGCTTGACTTCGCCTGCCTTGAACTCGCATGTGCAGGCGATTATCAGCGTTGGCATGCCATCGCTGCGGATAAATGCCATATCAACAAGATAATTGACATTTTCAACCTCCAGATTTGTTTCCTCTCTTATCTCCCGCTTGAGAGCTTTTTCTATAACATTGTACCACAATCCATCAGAATTTGGCTTTAAACTAATGTAGTCATTTGCGCTCAATTTTCCGCCGGGCAAAATCCATCGATTTGGATAATTTTTTTCATTTGGCGATCTTTTGACAATCAGAATTCTGCCATCGCTTCTAAAAATTTTACCAGTAACAGAGATGTAATGTGATTTTTGGTCTTTGAGCTCCATGCAAAGACTTTTTAGACTTTACATATAACTATTTTCTCAAGAAGATTTGAGTAAAATGCTGGAGGTGCTTAATAATAAAATCAGAGTTAGAATTCTTGAGCTGTTAGATAAAAACAAATTCCTAAAATATTCTGATCTCTATAAAGAAATTGGCATCAGGTCTAATAATTTTGATTATCATTTCCAGCAGCTCAAAGAGCTAGGATTGATCGAAAAGACAGGTGAATTTTACAAGCTCTCGTTTAAAGGCCAATCTCTGGCGCCTTACCTTGAGATTTTACCAAAAGTGCAGCCAGTTATTGCAGTTGTGCTGGCTGTTTCTTTGGACAATAAAATAGTACTTGTCAAAAGAGATAAAGAGGCTTTTCAAGGCTATTGGGCAATCCCTGGAGGCAAGCTGAAATATGGCGAAACAATTGAAGGTGCTGTTAAAAGAATTACAAAAAACGAAACAGGGCTTGATGCGATGAATTCAAAATACATTGCTACAATTCAGGAAACAGTTGTTGAAAACGAATTTGAAAAGCATCATTTTATCTTGCTTCTGCACAAAGTCCGGGCAGCTGGCCAGCTAAAAGGTGCCAGCACTTTTGACCTGAATAATTTGCCTGCGGATATTGTTCCGAGTGATATTGAAATGCTCAAGCTTTCAAAGGGCCCTTGCATTGCAACATCTCAAATAATATGCAAAGATAATAAATTAAAATTAGAAAAATTTGAAGTTGTTTAAAGTTCAGCCTTTATCGCCGTGCTTTCTTTCTCGCTTAGCAGATTCCACGCGTCCCCAATTCCCCGGCCCATCCAGTATGCACTTGCAGTTGAGCTACTCTTCAGCACATCCCAGAGAGTTTTCTTCTTTTCATAGCTCACAAGCCTCGACTTCGTGACATTTGCCAGCTGTTCTGCAACTGCTTTGGCTTCTCCTGCTCCTCCGAGATAATCAACCAAGCCGAGCTCTTTTGCTTCTGTGCCCAGAAAAATCTCTCCTGTTGCAAGGCTGGAGACATAGCTTTTGTTAAGATTCCTGTTCTGGCTGATGGCGTTGATGAACAAAGAATTAATTGAATTTATTTTTTTCATCATCATATCGCGCTCTGCAGGTGTAAGCTCTTTGTAAGGCGATGCTGTGTCTTTGTACTGGCCGGAAACCAAGCGTTCATAAGTTATTCCATATTTTTCCATCAAGCCTGAATACTGCAAATAAGAGCCTGTTACGCCAATGCTTCCTGTTATTGTTGCAGGGTCTGCGACTATCTTGTCGCAAGCTGATGCAACCCAATATCCCCCTGATGCAGCCACCTCCCTCATCAATGCAACAGTAGGCTTCTTTGCTGATTTGACAGCATTAGCCATTTCTTCAGAGGCAACAACTGTTCCGCCTGGAGAATTTATTTCAAAAATAATTGCCTTGACTTCAGGAGCTTTTTCAGCTTTTTTAATCAGCTCTGCAATGGTGTTAGAGCCAGTTCCTGTCTCTGGACTAAGCAAACTTCCTCCGCTTTCTTCAATTGAGATTGGTCCGTTTATTGATATGACAGCTATAGCAGAGCTTGTAAGATCCTCTTCAGTTGAAGGTCTAAAAATAATGTAGAGGGCTGCTAATGCCAAAATTCCAATTATAATTATACTCAGTATTATCTTTTTTTTAACTTTAAACTTTTTAGTAGCCATTGCATTATCTTTGATTTAAGGTAATATAAATCTTTTCAAAGGAGCTGAAAAGTCAGCTCGCACCTTGAGCGTATACCTTTCAGGCATACACTGTGCCTTGCAATTGTAGCCAAACAGCACGTTATGTAAATCTTTTTAAAGCCTGTAAATGAGCAGGAGGCATGAAGCTGCAGGAATTAGTCAACGATTTGTTGAAGCAGAAAAATCTAGACAGAAATATTGTCCACAGATTAAAACAGAAGTGGGCGAAGAAGTACAGGACAAAACTGCCTCTTAGTGCTGAAATACTTAATTCTGCAACACCAGGGCAGAGGAAGAAGCTGAAGAGCGTTCTTTTGACAAAGCCGAACAGGACTATGTCTGGTGTTTCTGTTGTTGCAATAATGGCGAAGCCAGCTGCATGCCCGGGCAAGTGCATCTACTGCCCGAAAGGAGAAAATTCTCCTAAATCATACACAGGCTACGAACCTGCATCAATGAGAGCCAAGCTGAATAAATATGATGCATTCAAACAGGTGCAAAACAGGCTTGCTCAGCTGCAGGCAGTCGGCCACAACACAGACAAGAATGAATTAATAATTATGGGCGGAACTTTTCCTTCAATGTCCTGGAATTACCAGAAAAATTTTGTAAAAAATGCATTTGATGGATTCAACAGCAAGCGCGCCATGCTTCTTTCAACAGCTCAGAAAATAAATGAAAAAGCAAAGAATAGGGTTATCGGCCTGACAATTGA
>CAYGVN010000002.1:0-23180 GCA_964353445.1 Candidatus Woesearchaeota archaeon | reverse complement strand
CTCGTATTCACAAGGAAAGGAAATGTTGAGACCATTTACGTAGATGGAGAGCCTGACGGAACTATTACAGAAGGGCCTTGGAATACTGATGCAGGTGGAAATTTAATGATAGGCTCTGCCGGCACAGGCTATTATTTCTCAGGATTAATTGATGAAGTAAAAGTATGGAACGGAGCATTAAATGCAACAACAATTGCTAATAGATATGATGCCTGCACTGCTGCTCCTGCTCCAGCGTGTACAGATGAAGATGGAGATGATTATTCAATAGAAGGAGGAGCATGCGGACCTGTAGATTGTGACGATACCAGCTCTGCTATAAATCCTGATGCAGGAGAGATTTGCGCTGACCTCGGAATTGATTATGACTGCGATGGAGATATAGGCTGCGATGATTCTGACTGCTTCAGCAAATGCGAGACTACTGTTTTTTGCGGAAACGGCATTATAGAAGGAACTGAAAAATGCGACGGAACTAATTTCAGCGGAGAGACCTGCGAAACTAAAAGAGGCGCTAATTATGCAGGAACATTAGTCTGCACAACTGATTGCCAAACAATTGATGCAAGCTTATGCACTTATTCTCCTGCTGCTGGATGTGGAGATGGAACTTGCGATCCAGAAGAAACATGTGGAACTTGTGAAGCTGATTGCGGAGATTGCCTGGGAAACTGTTCTGATACAGATAAATACGAAGAAGTAAGCAGTAATCAACCCTGGAATAAAGGTGTATGCACAGATGCAGCTGGAAATAATTACACTGATGTGTGCACAGATAATATACTGGCAGAATACTCGTGTGCCAATGGTACTTGCATAAAAGAAAATTATGATTGTTATTTGGAGTTTAGAGAAGTTTGTCAAGATGGAGTCTGCACTCTTCCTAACTGCGGAAACGGAACTTGCGACCCAGATGAATCGTGTCATACTTGTGTTGATGACTGCGGAATCTGCCCCGTGCCTGATTGTGGAAATGGTATTTGCGAAAATACAATGCTTATGATTATGACATCAAAAGAAAATAATACCAATTGCCCAGAAGATTGCACTGGAAATCCTTGCCAAGGTCCAATTAACTTAACAACAAAAATAATTGGGAATGATATTAACGGCTGGCTCAAAGTAGGTCTGATCCCTACAGGGCTATCTGGCTGTCAGAATCATATTATACTTGTGAATGATGAATGGATTATGTGCGCAGTTGGTTCAGATGGGACAGGATGCGATGGGGAGGTAGTAGAAGTTTGGCCAGATGTACCTAGTGCAGAATTTTGTGCAGCAGTAGACCTTAATGTGGATGGAGATATGACTGATGCAGGCGAGCGGGATTGCGAAGAAGTTACAATAACACCTTTAGAAGAAGTTCCTCTTCCTACTGTTGTAACAGAGTTCACAATTGCAAAAGCAAATGACTTTGAAGCCGGAATTATGGAAAATATTTCTATAACAGATAACACAATTAAATTAGCAATAGACTCTGCAACAGGCATGCACTATGCTCATGGAATATGGGAATCTGCCGAGCAGACAATGCCTTCTAGATACAAACTAAGCAAGCTGGTTATAAATTATCATGATGCATCTGCAGATGCATACATAGATGAAATAAAAGTTAATGTAGCTGGAGAAACAAAAGCGAGATATTCTATAAGTATCGTATCTGGCAGTTCTATTGAGCTGAAAAATAATAATCTAACACTTGGAACATTTGACGATGTAGCTGCTAATTTCACAGTAGCTATTGATTTTGTTGGGGGCTCTACTCCTGTAATTGACAGCATATCAGGATACTTCACTACAATTCCACCTGTTGAGCAATCTGTGTTTCAGAATATTATAAGCGGCAGCAGGGGAGGAAGCGGCGGCAGAGTGCTTAGTTATCTAATGGGAGAGCCAAAAGCTTCTTGCGGAGACGGAAACTGCTCTGTTACAGAGAGCGCTGAAACCTGCTGCTATGACTGCGGCTGCCCGAGTGGGCAGAGCTGCAGATGGGATTGGTGCTGGCCTCCCCAAGTCGGAGAAGTTTGCGGAAACAGCAAAGTAGAAGGCAAGGAGGAATGTGATAAAACAGATGATTCAAACTGCCGCGGGCTGTGCAGGTCTGACTGCACCTGCGCATATAAAACCGGAGACGGAATCTGCCAAACTGCAAACGGGGAAACAGCTGAAAACAGCCCGAATGACTGCTATGTTGTACCGCAAAAAAAAGCAAACAATCTTTACTTCGGGCTTATGCTATTTACTCTTTTAGTAGGAGTAGGCGGAGGAGGCTACTGGTGGTTCGTGCAAAGGCCTAAAGAAGATCTCGGCGGCCTGGCTGAAGAACATGATATTCACGTAGGCGCAACAATTACCCAAGCAAAGGAATTTATAAGTAAATGCAAGGAAAGGGGCTACTCTGACATGCAGATTAGAATCCTTTTATTAAGATACGGCTGGACAGAGGAAGATATTTTTAAAGCTTTTGGATAAAAATTCAGTTATTTTAATTTTCCTTCTACAATTTTTAAAAGAATTTTGATGATACGTATTATTTCATCTCCATTATTTACAAGAAAGTCCTGACTTATTTTTCTTCCATAATAAACAATTCCATTCCTGAATTTTCTTAGCGTATCAATAAGTTTCAGCTGTTTCTCATCAAGTTCTTCGTAGGCGGAAGAAAAATACTCGGCAAGTTTAACATGGCTTAAAGTTTTATAGCCGTCTAAATACATTATTGCGGTCAGCAATTCTTTTATTATTTCATAATACTCTTCAATAATCTTATAGGTTTTGTCTTTCGGCAATAATTTTAACAATTCAAGCCGCTCTTTTGACATTTCAAACAAATCTTTTGCCCGTGCCTTATCTTTAGCTATCTTAAAAATCTCCTCATCCATCAAAATCCTCCATAGAGAACAATCCCATTATATATTTTTTTAAGTATAGGATTATCCAATTTATTTAGTTTATCAACAACGAGCAGATTAATTTTTCTTTTTAATTTTTCTTCAAATTTTTCCAGAGCAATTTCTTTTTTTGTCCTGCTCAAAATTAATATATCAATATCGCTGCTTTCAACATCTTCACCTCTCGCATAAGAGCCAAAAACAACGATAAGTGTAGGATAATAAGCGGAAACAAGAAATTTCGTAAGGTCTTTTAAACTATAAAAATTATAGACTCTCTTATAAAAGATAAAATCTTCATTTTCGCGGTTGGCTGCAAGCCCATTAAACGGCTTCGCCATTTTCTCTTTTATTAAGCCTTCCTTTAATAAAGATTTTATGTGATTTCTTACTGAAGTCGGCGCCAACGTGATTTTTTTGCTTATTTCCTTGATAAAATGAATTGCTGTCGGCTCTGTAAAAAATACTTCAAGCACTTTTAAATAGCTACATTTTTGTTCCATATGGTATAAAATTGTACCTTAGGGTATTTAAATGTTTTCTTCGGCCAGACCTCAGTTAAGATCCTGCTATCAATTATCGCTGGACAGAGCAAGATATTTCTAAGGTTTTTGGATAAAAGTGCGTGTAAATAATTTTATATACTGAGAAAACTACTATTTTATAATATATATAAGGGGGGTAGGCTATGAAAAAATGTATTCTTTTAATAATGGCTCTTTTAGTGCTGGTAATGCCGGCTGCAGCTGCAATTCCAAAAATGATTTCTGTCCAAGGGCAGCTGACAGATTTAAATGATAATATAATGACAGGAACTGTTAATTTAGAATTTGTAATTCAAACTACAAGCGGAACCACAGTATGGGGGCCAGAGGTTCACAGTGGTGTTGTTTTAACACCAAATGGAATTTTTAATGTGGTGTTAGGAAGCATATTAGCAAGCGGGATAAATTTAGATTTTTCACAAAATTACCAGCTTCAGATAAAAGTTACAAAAGGTACAACAGTTGATACATTAGCTCCAATACCGCTGACAAGTGTTGCTTATGCTTATTATGCTGAGGTAGCAAATGTTGCCCCAGGCTCAATTGGCACCACACAGATAGCAGACAAAGGGGTTGCAACTGCTGATATCGCAGATAATGCAATAACAGCTGCTCAACTTGCTGGAACTGCTTGCAGCGAGGTTTGTACAGATGCAACAGGTACAGGTGGCGGAGGCGCTGCAGCTGATGTTGTTTGTAACGGGTGCGTAGGCAGCAGTGACATCGGAAGCGGCCAAGTTGGAAATGCTAATATTCAAAACGCCGTAATTACACAAGATAAGCTTGTATATTCCATCATAGGTACCAATTGGCTTGCAGACAATGCAGTAACAGCTAACAAACTTTATGGAACTGCCTGCAGCGAAGTTTGTACTGATGCAACAGGTGGTACTGCAACTGATTTAGCATGTACTACTGGCTGCGTATCTTCATCTGAGATTGCAGCTGATGCAATAATATCTGCTAAAATCCTAGATGGTACAATAACTAGTGCTGATGTTGGCTTCAATTATGCGGGAAGCAGCTTAGCAGGAGGAGCAGCTACTTCAGCACTTACTGCAAGTGGTTTAGCATGTACTACTTGCGTAGACACTACTGATATTGCAAGTAATGCAATAACAGGATCTAAAATTTTAGATGGCGAAGTTCACGTTGGAGATTTATCTGATAACGCAGTAACATCAGCTAAAATCGTAGATAGCACAATTGTAGCTGCTGATTTAGCCCCTGGTGTTGCTACGGGGGTTTGTGCAAGACGCACAAAAACGTGTCCAAGTGGAGCCAGTTGTGCAAGACTTGCAACTGATAGTAGTTGGACTATTATATCTGGTACTTGTGATTGTTCGAATGATTTTGCGTTAAAAGCTTCCGAGGTTGTTCAGCCTAATACCGGAAATGAGCAATATTACTGCGAGTTTTCTGGTACCTGTAGTGCAATTTACATGACAATGGTTGAATGCAAAGACAGCTGGTTGGCAGCAACATCATAAGATGCCAAATAAAAATAATTTTTTGATTTTAATTTTGATTTTGCTAGCAATAGGCCTGCCGCTTTTATATTCTTATACAAGTTCCGGACATTTCAAACTCCAGAATGCAACGTCTGAGATTACCGGCTATTTTGCAACAGAAGGCCAGAATTTCAAAATTAAAGGAGTAGTATCTGGTGGAAGCAAGCTTGCTGAAGGCACGAACTTCAAAGCAAGAATTGTTATCGGCCAGCCAGCAGCTGGCATTGCACAGGGAACTAATTTTAAAATATATTTAGGCTTTAATCCAATTCAAGCTCTAGCTCCTGTTGCTTGCACACTTGGAGAAAACCGGTCGTGTGGAACAGATGAAGGAGAATGTACAGCCGGCAACCAGACGTGCCAAGATGATGGCACATGGGGAACAGAATGTGCAGGTGAAATTGGGCCGTCAAATGAGATTTGTGATGATACTCTAGATAATGATTGCGATGGAGCAGTAGACTGCGCTGATGGTAATTGCACAGCATACCCTACCTGCATAGCTGCTGCCTGTACAGATACAGACGGCGGAGTGAATTATACTGTTCAGGGCAATTGCACGAATGCAAGCGGCAGCATAACTGAGCTGTGCAGTATGGATGGAAGATTACAGGAGTATAAATGTAGAGCAGATAATTCCTGCGAGCTGATAAATTATAACTGCTCTGAAGAAGGCAAGATATGCGATACAGGAGCTTGCGTTGCTCCTCCTTCTGCTGCAGAAACAATCTGCGACGACGGGATTGATAATGATAATGACAACGCGACAGACTGCGCAGATGAGAATTGTAATAATATGCCGTGCAATTCAAACTGCGCTAAAAGCTTTTGTGTATTAGGATCCTGCGGGCCTGAAATATGCGATAATTCTGAAGATGAAAACTGCAATGGGCTGATAGACATGCAGGAGCCTGGCTGCTGCCAGAAGATTCTGGAAGGAGACTATGAATCTCAAGAAACAAACTGTTCAGATGAAATAGATAATGACTGCGATGGAGATGCAGACTGCCTTGACAGCGACTGTACACTTGATGTTGCTTGCATAGGCTTGGACCCTCCTGAAGCTGATTTTACTATCACAGGAGGAATTGATTTCGACGCTGGAACAAAAGAGAATACAACAGTAGTTAATGATGCACTTCAGCTGGCAATCAACCCCGCAACAGGCACGCATTACACCTCTGGGACATGGGAATCAGTTTTACAAACCATGCTTGCTGGAAGTAAATTAAGCAAACTAGTTATATTTTATCACGATGTCTCTGGTTTTGCTTATTTAGATGAAATAAAGGTTAATGTAGATGGGGAAACAAGTGCAAGATATTCTACAGATATTATATCCGGCAGCTCCATCGAGCTGGCAAATGATAATTTAACATACGGGAGCTTTGATGATGTTACAGATGATTTCACAGTAGCTGTTGATTTAGTCGGAGGTTCTACACCTGTGATTGACAGCATTGTTGGATACTATGCTACGATTCCTCCTGACCAGCAGCCAGTGCTTCAAAACATAGTAAGCGGCAGCAGAGGCGGGAGCGGAGGGCATAATTTAGACTATATGTTAGGAGAGCCGAGAGATTACTGCGGTGACGGCAACTGCTCTGCAACTGAATCGAAGACAATGTGCTGTGTTGACTGCGGCTGCCCGACTGGTCAAATCTGCAGATGGGCTTGGTGCTATTCTAGCCAGGCCACGCCGATTAGTTTATGCGGAAATAATAAAGTAAATGGCAACGAAGAGTGTGACGGCCGCGCTGATTCCAACTGCCGCGGGCTGTGCGGGTCAGACTGCACATGCGCATATAAAACCGGAGACGGAATCTGCCAGTCTGCGCATGGTGAGAGCCCTGAAAACAGTCCGAATGACTGTTATGTTGCACCGCAGGAAAATGTTATACCGCAGAAAAAAGCAAACAATCTTTACTTCGGAATTATGCTGTTTGCCCTCTTGGCAGGAGTAGGCGGCGGAGGCTACTGGTGGTTTGTTCAAAGGCCTAAAGAAGAGCTCGGTGGCCTGGCTGAAGAACACGGCGTTCATATCCCAGAAAACTCGACAAGTGGACAAATACAAGACTTTGTAAATGCATGCAGGCAGCAAGGCTACTCTGACATGCAGATTAAAATCCTGCTGTCAAGATACGGCTGGGCAGAGCAAGATATTTCTAAAGTTTTAGGAGCATAAATAACTGCAACAAAATGCTTTTATTGCTCTAATTTCTGTAAAAATACATGAATCGGCCACTGCAAGTTGCATTAATTATGCTAATAGCAATTTCTGCTGTTTTTATAATATCTAATTTCTATCCTTCTTCAGAAAATAAGATAACAGGCGCTGCAGTAACCGGCCCGCCAGTAGGTTATTGGAAATTTGATGAAGGCTCTGGAACAATAGTGCATGATTCTACCATTAATGGACGCGATGGAACAATTACAGGAACTAATTATTGGACAACAGATATTCCTCCTGTATGCCCCAGCGGTAAAGCCCTAAAATTTGATGGCGATGATTATGTGACCATCCCGCCTATACACTTTAGCGGCGGATATTATCCCGAGCCGTTCAGCGTCGAAGCTTGGGTAAAAGCAGATGCAATTGGCTCTGCCGGCATCATACAAAAAAAAGATGCTAACGGTGTGAATTATGATTTATATATGACTTCAGATGGAAGACTTAATTTTTATGCAGGTTATTATACTTCAGTTAGTTCAACTACTATTATTTCACCTGGTAATTGGTATCATGTAGTTGGAGTTTTTGATGCCAGATATATATTCATATATATAAATGGTGTACAAGAAGATTGGGTTAATGCTGATTATACCTTTGAAGCAGGAAATGCAATAATTGTTGGTTCAAATTTTAATGGTGTGATTGATCAAGTAAGGATTTGGGACAGAGCTTTGTCGCCAGATGATATATCTCAATTAGCCACAAGCCCCTGTTCAATCTGCGGGGACGCGATTAAAGAAGGACCTGAACAGTGCGATGACGGCGATGTTGATAATAATGATGGCTGCTCCTCTGGGTGTACTGTTGAAACAGGCTGGACTTGTACAGGAGTTCCAAATGTTTGCAGCCCAATTTGTGGAGACGGGTTAATAAAAGGAACCGAGCAATGCGACGGAACTAATTTAAGCGGAGCTGACTGCACAGATGTAAAAGGTGCTGGCTGGACTGGAATATTAGCTTGCACGTCTTGCAGTTTTAACACGAGCAGATGCAACAATTGCGGAAATGGAATTAAAGAAGGCGACGAAGAATGTGATTTAGGAGAAAGTGTAAATACAGACACTCCTTGCACGCCGCCGGGATATAATAAAAACTGCAGTTACTGCACAACTACTTGTGCAAATATTACTAAAGGCAGGTATTGCGGTGATAGAATTTGTGATGCTGAAGAAGACTGCTTCAGCTGTCCAGGTGACTGCGGTGGAACCTGCCCTTCAAATATTCTTTATGATGATTTTGAAGGCTTGGACATGGTGAAAATACCAAACTATAATACCAATTGGGTGTGGAGCACAACAACTTCTGGAACAGCTGAGATTGATATTGCATTCAAACATTGGGATAGTTCAAGCTTGTATTTGAATGAATCATCCAATGCTGCAAATTCCGCTACTTCTGCAGAGCGCACGATTGTACCAGTTACAACAAATAAACCAATTAGTATATGGGTGAGAGGAAAAAGGGATGAGAACTTGCTTTTCAGCACATCTTTTTGGAATGGGACACAGAATTATTTAGCAACTATTGGCATAAACCAGTTAACAAATAATTGGTCGGTATACAGTGGAAGTTATTACCAATGCACCACATCGCCAGGATATGTAGAAGGGCAGTGGTATAAAATAAAGATAATTCATGATTTTGCAAACAGCAAATTTACAGTTTATATTAATGGTAGTGCTTGCTTTACCGGCAGCACTTCTATGAGAACTTCAGGAGTTAGAGAAGCAAATAGAATTATAGTTAATACTAGTGATGTGGTAGGCAACAAATATGCGCAGGCATGGTTTGATGACCTGCAAATTGGCTGTGGCGATAATACTTGCGATTCTGTTGAAAATTGCCACACTTGCGAAGAAGATTGTATGCCTTGCGGATCAGAAAATTGTACCAATAAAATAGATGATAACTATAATGATTTGGTGGACTGTAATGATTCTCAGTGTGATGATAAAACATGCGACCCTAACAAAAAGTGCATAGCTAAAAATTGTACAACATACTGCAATAATACAATATGCGAATTAAATGAGAATTGCACGAGCTGCCCGACTGACTGCACTTGTAATCGTTTCATTCCAGCTGGCTCGCAGAGATGCGAAGCAGGAGCATGCGTAACATTCTGTAGAAATAGAATATGCGACGGCACCGAGACCTGCACAACTTGCCCTGATGACTGCGGAGCCTGCCTGCCAGAAAATTGCACTAATGGAATAGATGATGATTCTGATAACAAAACAGATTGTGCGGACCCGAATTGTATTGATAAAGAATGTGGATATAAACAGAAGTGTATTAATTATACTTGCAAAACATACTGCGGCAATGGAGAGTGTGAATCTCTTAAAGGAGAGAACTGCGGGACTTGTGCTGAAGACTGCGCCTGCGATATTCTCAATCCCACGCTTCCTCTAGGAACATACAGATGCGAGGCAGGATTGTGTGTAACTTACTGCGGTAATAAACAAAAAGACCCAGGCGAGAACTGCATAACTTGCTTTAATGATTCCTGCACTTCCGGGCAAATGTGCAATAAATTAACAACATTATGCTTTAATGCGCCAGACTGCGGAAATGTACCCAAAAGATGCGAAGAAGCTAAAGGAGAAAATTGTGTCAGCTGCCCGACTGACTGCAGCTGCGGGCTAAATGAAAGATGCAGTCTGGTAAGCGAAAAATGTGCGCGTTGTGGCGATGGAGTTTGCAGCACCGATGTTGAAAACCAAACAAACTGCTGCACAGACTGCCCTTGTGCAGAGCCAACATGGCAGAGATGTACAAATAATACCTGCACTTGGATAGATACAGATGCAGACGGCGAGCCTGATAAAACAGACTGCAATAAAACAGACCCTACAATACACCATAATGCAACAGAGCTTTGCGATAGCAAGGATAATAACTGCAACAACATTATTGATGACATAGCTTATCAATCATGTTCAGCTGTGCAAAAAGGAATCTGTGCAGTTGGAGGGCCTGCAACCTGCATGTTAGGCAACTGGACCGGATGTCCTGCTCCGCAGAATGAAACCTGCAACAAGCTTGACGATAACTGCAATGGAGTAGTTGACGATTCTTGGGATAAGGATAATGATTCTTATATTGCGGATGCAGCAGTTTGCAAAACAAGCTATGGAACAAATTATACATATGACTGCAACGATACAAATAGCAAGATACACCCAGGTGTAGAAGATAAGTGCGACGGCAAAGATAATAATTGCAACGGAATTATTGATGACGTTGATGGCGGAAGCTCAGTAGAAGAAACAAAATGTGCCTGCTATGATGGAGAAAGCACGCCAGGCGAGCTGACAGAAGCTTGCACGAATACTATAGATGATGACTGTAATGGGCAAGTAAATGACGGCTGCAAGAAAGTTGGGCTTATTTTCAATCAAAGCATTTCCAAACAAATTTTCCCGAAATATACAATTGGAAATAATGTCTGCGAGGAAGGCGAGACGCAGGCATCTGCATGCGTAGACTGCGGATGTCCAGAAGACCAGAGCTGTGCAAATAACAAATGCGTAGTTCCTGACCCAGAAGCGCGGTGCGGAAATAATAAAGTTGAGACGGGAGAAGAGTGTGACGGCGCATCAGATTACGCCTGCAAAGGCCTCTGCAAGCCAGACTGCTCCTGCAAGTATGTAATTGGAGACGGCATCTGCCAGGCTACTGCTGGAGAAAGCCTTGAGGTAAGCTCTGACTGCAAGAAGAAATCTTCATATTCTTTCGCAGTGCTGCTTGCCACGCTTCTTGCCGGGCTTTCAATCGGAGGCTTCTGGTGGTTTATTGAGCGGCCGAAGAGCGAGCTAGCTGAACTGGCAGAAAAACATGAAGTAGAGACTCCTAATCCAGAAGCTCAGCCAAATATTGATAAATATATTAACGACTGCCTGAGCCAGGGTTATTCACCGAGCCAAATTAAGGATTCCTTGCTGGCAGCTGGATGGACTGAAGATGTTATTAATGACTTAATATTCAAATCAGGTTCTGCTTTAGAGGAGCTGCAAGGGCTGGCAGAGAAAGGCGAAGTTAGCACGGCACATGAAGACTTAGATAAATTGAGAACTTATGTAGACAATTGTGTGGCAAATGGTTTCAGCCCGACTCAGATTAAAACAGAACTTTCAACTGCTGGCTGGGATGAAGAGGCTATTGAAGAAGCTTTGGGCGAACATCCAAAGCTAAAAGAAGAATCAGAAACTCTTGCAAAGAAGCATAAAGTTCACAAGCCCAGCAAAAGCGCAGAAAAAAATATCAAGAAATTTGTAAAATCCAGCCTTAAAAAAGGCCATACAAAAGGCCAGGCAAAGAGGACGCTTAAGAAATCCGGCTGGAAGGAAGAACAGCTAAAAGAACTCTAACAAAATGTTTTTATTCTATAGGTAGCTGTTAAAATACATGAACAGGCCACTGCAAGTTGCATCTATTGTAATATCTATTTTGATAGCAGTTTCTGCTGTTTTCTTAATCTCCACATCTATTTTTCATTCGCAGGCTAAAATTACTGGAGCAGCTGTTGCAGGAGAATGGTGGAATTCCAGCTGGGAATATAGAGTGCCAATTAAAGTAACAGAACTAGATCATACAGAGCATAGAAATTCTATCATTGAATTTAAAATTAATACTTTTAATCTTATTCCAGGCACAATAAAAACTGATTGCGGAGATATAAGAATTGTTAATTTATTAGGTTCAGAGATTCCTTTTAATCTCACACGCTGCGGCACTGTTGATACGACTATACGTTTCCGTTCAGATATACCAGAAGGCTTTGACGGCATTCTCGCATGGATATATTACGGAAATCTTAATGCGCCTTCTGTAAATTATGATATTCCTTATTGGCTGACTAAAGCACCGCTGCCCTACAAATTATTTTACTCTCCTCTTTCTGCTCCTGTGATTGATGGGAAAATTTATGTTATTGGAGGACTAGTTATAAAGTCTGCTACTAACCCAACTTATGTTGATAGTAGTTATACACTAATATATGACCCAGCAGATAATATTTGGACATCAGGAGCAGATATGCTCACAGCCAGACGTGCTCCAATATCTGAAGCTGTTGGAGAGGATAGGATATATACTATAGGAGGCTCGAATAGTTCAGCGGGAGCGTTGGGGATTAACGAAGTTTATTATCCAAATATTAATGCATGGTCAGACGCGCCAGCAGATATGCCGAGCCCTACCCAAGTAGCAGCTTCTGCAGTTTTTGGAACAAAAATATATGTATTCGGCGGAGGGGCTACTGAGAACGCAGCAACTAATATAAAAACTTTAGAATATGATGTAACCCAGGATAAATGGACAGAAAAAAGTCCAATGTCAGCTCCAAGAACTTTTGCTGTTGCGCAAACTATTGGAAATAAAATTTATGTAATAGGCGGGGGGCAACTGCTGCTTGTTGAAGAATATGACCCTGCAACCAATACTTGGACAAACTGCGGGAATGGATGTACAAATTTGCCAAAAGCTATTGAAAGGGCAGCGTCAGCTGTTATTGACGGAAAAATATATGTATTAAGCGGAGTAAGAACAAAAGATTGTTTCGTATATGACCCAAAAAATGACAGCTGGTCTCAAATTCCGCAAATACCAACTGGAAGATGGACTGCAACAGCAGCTGCTGTTGATGATAAGATATATGTAATAGGTGGTTTCTGGGGAGATGGCACAGTAGTTATTTTAGATACAAACGAAGAATACACTGTTACAAATTGGCAGATGAATTGGTCTTTGGAGAAAGAGCAGAAAGTTGGTGCTGTTTTTTGCACAGAAGGCCAGACTAGAAGCTGTTCTGTTGCACATAAAGGCGAATGCGCTAAAGGAACTGAAACCTGTATTGCAAGCGAATGGACTGGCTGTCCAATTCCTAATAATGAAACCTGCAACAAGCTCGATGATGATTGCGACGGCTACATCGATGAATTATGGGACAATGATTCTGATCGTTATATGAAAAATGATACAGCCTGCAGAACAAGCTATACAAATTATACATTTGACTGCAACGATGCAGATGCAAGCATTCACCCAGGCGCAGGAGAGATTTGCGATAATAAGGATAACGACTGCGATGGCTCCAAAGATGAGGACACATCAAAAGCTTGTTCTTTTACATACAAGGGCATCTGCGCAGTTGGAAGCGAAACTTGTACTGCAGGCAACTGGACAAAGTGTCCTGCTCCACAAACTGAAATCTGCAATAAGCTTGATGATAATTGCGATGGTTATATTGATGATCCTTGGGACAAGGACCATGATGGCTATGTTGTAAATGCAACAGCATGCTTGACAAGTTATACAAATTATACATTTGACTGCGATGATTCAAAAAAAAGTGTTCATCCAAATGCAACTGAGAGTTGCACGAATAATATAGATGATGACTGCGATGGACAAGTAAATGAAGGCTGCGCAGGCCAGGCTCAAGCTGATATTTACAGCCAAACTTTGGCAAAATACACGATTGGCAACAATATCTGTGAGCCCGGCGAGACATCAGGTTTTGCGTGCGTAGACTGCGGCTGTCCAGAAAACCAAAGCTGTGTGCAAAATAAGTGCATAGTTCCAGAGGTCGAAGTAGTCTGCGGAAATAATGTAACTGAAAAAGGAGAAGCCTGCGACGGATCAGATGATGCTATCTGCCCAGGCCTTTGCACTGATTGCAGATGTCAATATGTAGTTGGAGACGGCATCTGCCAGGATACAGCTGGAGAAAATAATGCAGTAAGCCCTTCAGATTGTCCGAAGAAAGTTTCATTTACAGTTTGGGTGTTGCTTGCTTCATTAATAGCTGGAGTTTCAGTCGGAGGCTTCTGGTGGTTCTTTATGAAACCAAAAGCTGAACTCACAGGCCTGGCTGAAGAGCATAATGTTAATGTCCCGGAAGAAGCCACGACAACTGATTTGATAAAATATGTTAGAGAATGTTTAGATAAAGGATATGCAAAGGAACAGATTAAAGCTGTGCTATTAACTGCTGGCTGGAAGGAAGAACAGCTGAAAGAGCTGTAATAAATATTTTAAAGGCTTCTTTCAATTTTAAAGCATGAAGACACTATTTATCGAAGCTAAAAGCACGAAAAGCATCCTGCCTGCAGCTAAATTAATTTTAAAGGAATTAAAGGATTTCAATTCAATCGGGCTTTTGGCAACTGTGCAGTTTGTGCACCAGTTAGATAAAGTTAAAAAAATATTTGAAGCTGAAGGAAAAAAAGTTTTCATTGGCAGGCCAAGAGAGCATTGCATCTATTCTGGTCAGGTTCTTGGCTGCGATGTAAACTCTGCTTTGGAAGTTGAAGAAAAAGTAGATTGCTTTGTTTACTTCGGCACAGGACAATTTCATCCTCTCGGCATTGCGCTGAAAACAGAAAAGCCAGTTTTCAAAGTGGATCCTTTTACAGAGAAGATAGAGAGAATTAGTGAGCAAGAGAAAAAAATCTGGCTGAAAAAGCAGGCTGCAAGAGTTTCAAAAGTTAAAGATGCAAAAATCATAGGAATTTTAGTTTCAACAAAGCCGGGACAATACAAAAATGTTGAAGGGATCAAAGAGAAACTAGAGAAACAGGGCAAAGAAGTTTATATTTTAATCTGCGACACAATAAATTCCCAGGAATTAGCTAATTTTACTCAAATTCAGGCGTGGATAAATACTGCCTGCCCAAGAATTGTTGACGACCAGGAGCTTTTCAGCAGGCCGATTGCAAATATAGAGGAAGTCTTATAAAGGATTTTTTACTCAAAATTGAATATGGAAGTTGAAGTTCTAAACAAAGAAAAAAACGAGTTGAAGCTGCAATTTAGCGAAGCAGACCAAGGTTTTCTCAATCTTATAAAATCTGCTTTATGGCAGAACAGCGCCACAGATATAGCTGGCTTCAAAATAGAGCATCCACAGGCCAGCAAGCCTGTATTTATTCTCAAAACAAAAGGAAAGGAAGCAAAAAAAGTTTGGAACGAAGCGTTAGATTCAATATCAGAGCAGCTAACTAAATTTGAGGCTGAAGTTAAAAAAATAAAGTAGAATGATTTCTGAAAGAGAAGGCCAGCAGCTTATTAAAATTGCAAGAGGAGTAATAGAAGCTGCTTTCAAGCAAAAAGAAATTAAAATTCCATTGGCGCTTAAAGACAAATTGTCAGAAAAAGCAGGAGTTTTTGTAACTCTTGAAAAGAAAGATGAACTCAGGGGGTGCATAGGCTATCCAGAGCCTATTCTTCCATTAGGTGTTGCATTAATTAGAGCTGCCAGGGCAGCTGCTTTTGAAGACAATAGGTTTTCTCCTCTTAGAAAAGAAGAATTAGATGAGATTATTATTGAAATTTCTATTCTAACTCCGCCTGAAAAAATTGAAGCAAAGCCAGGAGAGCATCCGAAACATATCAGAGTCGGGCAGGATGGAATAATTGTAAGAAAAGGCGCAGCAGGAGGGCTTCTGCTTCCGCAGGTAGCAGAGGAATGGGGCTGGAACGCAGAGCAATTCCTGAGCCAGACATGCGCAAAAGCTGGCTTGGCTCCAACATGCTGGGCAGATTCTGAATTAGAAGTTTATAGATTTCAGGCGCAAATTTTCAAAGAAAAGAAATAACTAACGTTCTGTTTGGCTACAATTGCAAGACACAGTGCATTGCAGAGCAATGCGCTCAAGGTGCGAGCTGACTTTTCAGCTCTGCTAGATTGTTGCGCCTAGAATACTTTCTATTGGTATTGTTTGTAGCACCCAAACTATAAGTGCTAAAATAATTATTGATGGAATAACTACAGCAACTATTATTGTGCCCACTGCCTTGCCTAATGAAAGTTTTTGCAGCTGCATTAGACCTACTCCACCTAAAATCCATGTCCAAAATCCAGCTACAATATTTAAAAGAGGTATCCAGCCGAGATAGAAACTCGGAGTTTCTGAATAAAATACTAATTTAATTGTTTGCCTCCAGCCTTGCCGGGCTCCAAAAACATATGCCCACAAATGGAGCCATAGCCCTTGAAAAATCATGCCAATAAATCCAGCAAATACTATAATACAAAAGGATAATAATGCGCCAATTCCTGGGCTAACCAAGTCAGACATTTGGCTGGTTGGTAGTATAAGAGACATCAGAGCAGAGAGAGCTCCGAGAACAAGCAATCCGATAAATCCGTATTTGAACGCCTCTCCAAGAGATGTTTTCTTTTCTGCTTTGAATGCCTTTGCAGGCGATAAAATGAATCCTTTAATCCGCTCTGATAGTTTTGCCATGATTATATACCTCAAAAGACTTATAAAAAAGTTTCCTTTAAGCAATTATAAGAAAATGAAAATCAAGCCTCAGATTAGAATTTTGGGAATTGATGACTGCCCTTTTTCTAGGAGCAATAGGCAGGTTCAGATTATTGGAACTGTTTTTAGGGCAGGCGAGTACATGGACGGCCTGCTTTCAACAAAGATTTCTGTTGACGGCGAAGATTCAACAGAAAAAATAATTCAGATGATAAAGAAGAGCAGAACATCAGGCCAGCTGAGGCTGATAATGCTTGACGGCATTGCACTTGGAGGATTTAATGTCGTTGACATCAACAGGCTTTGGAAAGAAACAAAGCTGCCTGTAATTGTTGTAATCAGGCAAATGCCTGATTTTACTGCAATCAAGTCTGCGCTGAAGAAAGTCAAAGGCAGAAAGGAAAAGCTGGCTCTTATTGAAAAAGCAGGCAGAGTAAAGCAATATTCTGTTGACCACAAAGAGCTTGGCTACAAAGGCAGGAAAATTTATTTCCAGCCAGCAGGAATTGACGAGCAGGAAGCAAGAAAAGTTTTAAAGCTTACAATTCAGCACGGTTTAATACCAGAGCCGCTGAGAGTTGCACACTTGATTGCAAGCGGCATCAAATTTGGAGAAAGCAGGGGAAGAGCATGACAGAAGATAAGAAAGGAAAACCTAAGAAGGAGAAATGCACATTCGCCAGCCATCCAACTTGGTACGGCAAGACATGGCACTTCTTGGCACACGAAGATACCTGGCTGTCTTTCTTAGTTGATGCTATCTTGGTAATTCTAATTGGGAAGTTTCTTGTTTATCCTGGAATCGGCCTTGCTCTTGGAACAGATTATCCAATTGTAGCTGTTGTGAGCAGTTCAATGGACCATCACGGAGCAGATTTTAATACATGGTGGGATGCGAATGGCAAGTGGTATGAAGAGCATAATATAACAAAGGAGCAGTTTGAGAGCTTTTACAAGCCAAACGGCTTTCAGAAAGGAGATGTTTTTGTAGTCAAAGGTGTAAAGCCCGACGAGCTGAAAGTTGGAGATGTTATTGTTTATTCTGTTGCCGGCAGGACAGATCCTATAATACACCGGGTGATGAGCCTGGATGCTAAAGGCTTGACAACAAAAGGCGATGCAAATCCAGACCAGATACCATTTGAGCAGGCAATTAATCTAGAGCAGATTCAAGGAAAAGCAGTTGCCTGGGCTCCAAAAATAGGATGGGTCAAGACTGTCTTAGTTGATATTGCTAATAAATTAAGATAGCAAGGTTTAAATTAAGGATATGTGTGAGAAAATAAAATGCAATTCTGCCAAAAATGCGGGACATTAATGGTGCCTTCAAAGACAGGCAAAGGGCTTGTCTGCCCCAACTGCGGAAGCAGGGCAAAGGCAGAAAAGATTATACTTAAAGAGACAATAAAAAAGGAAAAGCCGAAAAAGGCGGCAAAAGAAATTCTGGATACTTATCCTGTTGTCAAGGAAAAGTGCGAGAAATGCGGAAATACAGAGGCCTGGTGGTGGACAGAGCAGACACGGGCTGCTGATGAGCCAGAAACCCAGTTTATGAGATGCACCAAGTGCAGGTTTACCTGGAGAAAATACATTTAAAATTTAGAAAATATTAATAAATTATTTTGTACAGGCATTTACCACTTTCACAAATCCACTTTTGTTGCGGGCAAGTGCTGCTGCCATCAGGGTTTACTTTGCATCCAGGCGCAGTGTGTTCAAACTCTGCTGGAATAGGTTTCTGTGCACAATCAGAGTCTTTGATGCATTCTGGCTCTTCGAATTTATAATTTGTTGGAAACCACATACAGCTAGAGCCGCCAGCTCCAGATGAAATACTGCAGCAAACATTCTGCCAGTCTTTTATATTAGTTACATAAAGAGCTTTAGTAAAATTTTGAGATAAAATTACACTCTTATTATAGAAAGCCGGCTCCGATATGTCTCCGAAGCCAGTATAGCCTGTGACAACAACAGATTTTCCAATCATTTCATCAAAGTTATAAATTGCATGACCAGTATTTGCATCGAACAGAGCGTAATCTTTTACGATTGCTGCGCGCCAAGGAAACATCATACTGCCTTGTTGCTGGCTTGCTATGCCAGAAATTGTTATTGTCTGTTTATCGGTTTGAACAGGAAAATTTGGATTTGCATGGCAGTTTGTATAAAGCGTGCTGACATAAATAAAATTTTCAGGAACTTGTTTTTGCACGCAGCCGCTTACAAAAATAATCAAGGCGAGCAGCAAAGTTATTGTGAAATATGCGGATTTCATTTGATATATTATGCAATTTAATTATAAAATCTTATTGTTTGCTGAACTTGCAATAATTATTTAAATTTCTCAATTTAATTTTAGTTTATATGGATGAACCTGATGCAGAGATGCCAGTTGAAGAAATACAAGTTGAACAAAAGAAAATTATCAAGAGAGCGCCCTCTATCCCGGCAAAAATATCTGAGCTGAAAGAAGGCAGCAGAGTAGCTATTATTGGCACTGTTGTATCCAAGAATGCAGATATCAGCTCTTTTATATTAGATGACGGAGAAGCCCAGGTTCTCGTGCTTGCAAACAGCCAGTATGACTTTGAGCTCATAAAAGAAGGGCAGTTTGTACGTGTGCTGGGCAAGGTCTGGGGGCAGGGAGACGAAGCTGAGGTGCAAGCAGACATCGTACAAGACTTTAGCAGTATTGATAAAGAGCTGTATAAGAAAGTTTTCTTTGATTAACGTGCTATTTGGCTACACAGCAAGGCACAGTGCATTCCGAAGGAATGCACTTAGGGTGTGCACTGACCTTTCAGTGCGCGGATATTGTTCAGGATTTCAGCCAAGTGGATAAAGAGCTTTACAAAAAGGTCTTTTTGGATTAGACTTCTATTTGGCTACACAGCTAAGCATAGTCTATCAGCGAAGCCCTAAAAAATTGCAAAGCGATTTTTGGGGCCCAGCGAACTTCGTTCGCTTGGGCTGATAGGCTTAAGGTGCCAGCTGACCTTTCAGCTCTGATAAGGAGTTATACAAAAAAGCCTTCTTAGAATAAGGCAAACTTTTTATATGGAGAATTTCTTAAATTTTAATACTTAAGAGGTGAAGGTCATGTTTGGAAAGAAAGGAATGATGATGGGCGGTTATATTGCTGCACTGATTTTCGGGCTTGTGATAGGAATAGCGTTGATTTACTTCTTGCTGAGTCAAGGTATAATATCTCCAGAACTATTAGGCGCAACTTGCGCACCAGTTGCGGCACCTTAATATGGCAATAATTGAAAGACTAAAAGAGACGCACAGAGCACAAAGATTAAGGAAAGAAGTCTTAAGCATCGAAGAAGCTGTTTGGCTGATTATAGGCGTAATTGTAGGATATCTTGTTGCAAAAGGAATCTCTGCCTTGCTGCTGATAGTTATTGCAGTTATTTTCATAGCCTTTGTCTACGAAGAATTTTATGCCAGAAAACACGGTTTATTCAATGTATTCGGCGAAAGAGTAAAAAAGTAGCTTCTTTTATTTTTTTAGATGATAACGTACTCTATAGTAAGAATAGGAGATATTACTGAAGTAGCTGAACTTTTTCTTGAAGCTTTTTCTTCACTCATTCGAAGGAGATATAGCGGCGTCCCGAGCCACAAAGCTATTGAGGATATAATATCTCTTTACTCAGATGCAGCTGGAGATGGCTTTATTGTTGCAAGAGAAGGCAAGAAAGTTGTCGGCTTTATTATTGCCGTTGAAAATTTAAGAAAGCCGTGGGGAGCTTTGTTCACAAAACAGCTTTTAAAGCTGCCATTGTTTTTGATACCGCCGAGGATATTTTTTATTTCTTCGCCTACTTTTTGGCATTTTTTTGTTGGAGGGCATATTATAACAGAAGTTGTTTCGCCAGAATTCAAGGGAAAAGGAATTGGCGCTCAACTGGCATCGCGCGCTGTAAAATATCTTGAAGAAAAAGGGGTCAAGCGTATATACTTTGAAACAGAAGCCAGCAACGAACCGATAAAACAAATCTATTCAAAATTGGGTTTTAAACAAGGCAAGAAATTCAAAACAGGCAATATTTATTGGCTATCTATGTTTAGAACAGCCGGAACAAAATAAGCAATTTGTACCCCAAAGCCTTTTGGTTGTTTTGATGTCACCAATAATTTCGTTATACTTCACACAACAGCGTGCAATTTTGCCGTTTGCCAATATTACGGGGCCCATTATTGCAGGTCCGGGAACCTGCCAGAATTGAACAGCAAAAATAATATGCAAAAAAGGATTTAATCTGAGCTTCTGAAGCGAAGCCCACACTTTTAAAGCATCTTTCCAATTCAGGCACATTTCAGGCTTTGCACGGCCGATTGGAACTAATCTGCCGAACATAAACCATTTTACTGTCGGATAGAAGTATTTGATAATCTTTTCAGGCTCGCTTTTGTTTGCTTTTCCGAGCACTGTTGCAATCACTATTTTTTTATTTTTGCCAGCTTCTTTAAGATTTTCAATTCCCTGAACAATTTTTTCAAATGCGCCTTGGCCGCGTATTTTATCGTTAATTTCTTTTAAGCCGTCTACAGAAATATTAATAACATCTGCATTAAGCTTTTCAGCGACTTCTTTAGTGACTAAAATTCCATTTGTGCAAAGCTCTACAAATTTTCTTTTTGATTTGCAGTAATCAATAATTTCAAAAATATCTTTTCTCAGCAGGGGCTCACCGCCAGTGAGCGATACCAAAACCGGCTTATACTTATCTATAGCATATATGACATCTTCAAAGCTGAGGGTTTGATTCTGCCCTGCCTTTGCACCGCACCATATGCAGTTTAAGTTACAGCTATTTGTCAGCTCTATAATCAGGCGATACATCGTTTACTTCATTATACACAAAAATTAAATACCTTTTTGCTCCTTAATAGTCAAGGTGAGCTATGTTTAGCCTTAAACTCGACGAGCCGAAGATATTAAACAACAGTATTGGAGTTATATCTGATTTTATCACAGAAGCCTCATTTTCAATCCAGAAAGAAGGGATTAAGATGATAGCAATGGATCCTGCTAACATCAGCATGGTTATTCTCAATTTGCTGCCTTCTGCATTTACAGAATACACTATTGAGCAGCCAGCTGACATAACAATTAATCTTGAAGCTTTGAAGCAGGCGCTGAAAAGAGCAAAGCCGACTGACAAGCTGGCTTTATCCCTGGAAAAAAACAAGCTGAAAATAACAATCACAGGCAGGTCAACAAAGCAGTTCTTTATTCCTCTTCTTGAGCGGGAAGGAAAGGAGAGAAAAATTCCAGCTCTTGATTTCATGGCAACAGTTGAACTTGATGCAAATGAGCTGAAAGATTACATTGAAGATGCAGCAATTGCAGGCGATGCAGTTGCACTTGAAGCTGACAAAAATGTTTTTGCTATCAGCTCTGGTGATGCAGGAAGCAAGGTTAACATAGAGCTTGTAAAAGGCAATGATGCTTTGATACAGCTGAATGTTAGGGACAAGGTAAAGTCAATCTATTCTGTTGAATATCTGAAGAAGATGACAAGAGCAGCTGTGCTGGCAGACACAGCAACTGTGCAGTTCAGCAAGGATTATCCGCTGAAGCTTGATTTCAGAAGCCTGAACAAGCTGCAGATGTCATTTATTCTTGCTCCGAGAATTGAGAACAGATAATGACAGGGCCGGCTGAAGGAAAGATTGTTCTGAAAGGAGCAAAGGTTTACATTCATATCAAAGGCAAAGCTGGAGCCCGCATTACCCACATTGATGTTGAGCATCCTGCGATTGGCGAGATTATAAAGCCTAAAGAAGCAACATACTGCGCAGGCAAGCCTGGCGGCTGTTTTATCGGCTTAAAATCTCAGATGCTGAAAAGAGCAGAAGAAGTGATTAAAAAGAAAACTTCACAGCACTGAACCAAGCCAGCTGACTGCTAAAATGCCTGTGAAGTTCATAAAGTATGAGTAAAAAAGGAATCGCTTTGTTGGAATATTAATTGCTCCAAGAAGTGCAACACCAAGCTCGTCTGGAAGAGGCGAGGCAATAATTGCCAGCGCAGCAAACACAAGCGCGTATTTTGCAATTTTTCTGTTCTTGGCTTTTACTTTAAACTTGCGTGCAAGATACCGAATTGAAGAGCTGGCTCTTGTCTTGACAAATTTAAATATCAGCAGGTCTGCAGCCAAAGAGCCGAACGCACCCACTGCTGCGATTAGCAGCGGGCTAAACACCTTGCCGAGGAAAAATATTACAGCTGTTGCGATAGGAGAAGTTACAGATATAGAATAAAAACCGCCTGCCATGAAGAGGCTTAGCAAACCTCCTTGTTTGCCGTAGCTCTCTATAAATAATCCGACACGGCTGTCTGACAAAAACAAAATAAATGTAAATATTGCAACGAAAACAAAAATTAAATTATCGAGCTTGAATCCCTTGCTGTTTCTAGCCATTTATGCTTCATGGTCTGGAACGAATTCTAGCCTTTCCCTCTCAAATTTTCCTGTTTTGATGCGTTCTCTATATCCTTCCAGCTTGTTCTGAATTATCAGCCTCGCTTTATCTTCAGGGTCTGCTATTTTTTTATCTTTGAAAATAAAATCAACTTCTTCCAGCAGATGCTTTAGAACTTTTTTGAACTCATCCTTATTCTGCACACCTTCTTCCAGGAAATGGAAATAAACTTTGCCCTTCCATTTTGATAATTCATATTTTGAAATTAACTCAGCAGCCCTATCATT
>CAYGVN010000001.1:24731-24985 GCA_964353445.1 Candidatus Woesearchaeota archaeon | reverse complement strand
CATTGAAATTGCCAGAATATTCTACAAAATTGCGGATATACTTGAAACAAAGGGCGTGCAATGGAAGCCGCAGGCATACCGGAAAGCTGCCAAGTCATTAGAAAGCATAGAGAAACCAGTAGAAGAGCTCTATAGAAAAAATGGAATTAAGGGCTTGCAAAATATTCCAGGCGTGGGAGCTGGTATTGCGGGAAAAATTGCTCAATATATAGAAACTGGAAAAATAAAAGAGTATGAGAAATTAAAAAAAGAAA
>CAYGVN010000001.1:0-24721 GCA_964353445.1 Candidatus Woesearchaeota archaeon | reverse complement strand
TAAACAATTAGAGACCGCAATTAAACAGCATGAAATTGCAAAGTTGCCAGGTTTTGGGACAGAATCTGAAAGAGCTATTGCAGAAGGATTAAACTGGTACAAGACAGGCGGCAGGCAAAGAGTTCCCCTAAAAAAAATTCTTCCAAGTGCAAATAAAATATTAAATTATCTTAAAAATACAAAAGGTGCAATCAAAGTTTCATTAGCTGGCTCTGTAAGGAGAAAAAAAGCAACAGTGAGAGATATTGACGTATTAGTTTCATCTAAATTGCCAGATAAGATAGTCGATGCTTTTGTAAAAATGCCTGCTGTAAAAAGAGTGCTGGCAAAAGGCACGACAAGAGCATCTGTTATTTTGAAAAATGGATTTCAATCTGATTTAAGGGTTGTAAAGCCGATAGAATATAGTTCAGCATTGTTATATTTAACCGGCTCAAAAGATCATAACATCGAAGTCAGGAAAATCGCAATTAAGAAAGGCTACAAACTTTCAGAATATGGCTTGTTCTTAAGAAAAACAGGTGAAAGAATACCCTGCAAGACAGAAGCTGATATTTACAGAAAGTTAGGCATGAAATATATCCCGCCTGAAAAGAGAGAAAAATAATAAGTAATATATTCTTTTAGTATCTAAGATTTATATATGAGATTATCAGATATTATCAGATATTATTCAAGACCTGAAATTTGCCAGGAACTTATCAGGCTGGCCCAGGACAGGGAAGTTGCAGTCAAATTCAAAGATGCTGGTTTTGGCCGCAGGCCGGACATTATACAATTTCCGCAGGATGTAATCGGTTTAGTAAGAAATGGGGCTACTTCTTTTCACGCTTCTGAAGAGCTTTGGTCTGACCCTATGCAGCTCAGCCCGAACATGGACAAGAAAGAATTAGACAAATTGAGAATTGGTTTTGATTTACTTTTGGATATTGACTGCGACGTCGTGGAATGGTCAAAAATTGCTGCAGGTTTGCTTTTAGAAGCGCTTCAATATCATGATATAAATTGCGCCAGTTTAAAATTTTCAGGAGGCACGGGATTTCATATTGCGATACCTTATACAGCTTTGAAGCTTAAGCAAAAATTTGTTTTTCCAGATACTCCAAGAATTGTTGCAGAATATCTGAAAGAATTCATAAAACCGCATTTAGGAGCCAAAATTTTGGAGGCTGAAAAGGATATAAAAAGTATATCTGAAAAAAGCGGTAAAAAGATAAAAGAATTGATAGACGGCAGGGAATTTAATCCGTTTTCTGTCTTAGAGATAGACACTATTTTGATTTCTTCCCGCCATCTTTTTAGGATGCCTTATTCTCTGCACGAAAAAAAATGGCTGGCGAGCATTCCAATAAAACAAAAGGACCTGGAAAATTTTAACATCGACAGTGCAAAACCGGAGAACATAGAAGAAATTGATAACAGCTTCTTAAACGCAGAAAACACTAAAGCCGGGGAAGCAAGCGGGCTGCTGGTGCAGGCATTTGATTGGAAGCTCAGAAGTCTGCGTGCTGAAGATAAAAAAGAAAAAAGAACATTTGAATCTGAATCAAAAGTTCCAAAAGAGCTGTTTCCGCCGTGCATGAAAATAATTTTAAGCGGGCTGGAAGATGGCAAAAAAAGAAGTGTTTTTGCACTTGCTAATTTTTTAAAATGTGCTGGCTGGAGCTGGACAGAAATTGAAAAAGAGCTGAAGCAGTGGAATGAAAAAAATGCACGGCCTCTAAAAAGCAGTTACTTAACCGGCCAGCTTAGATGGCACCAAAAAAGCGCTAGAATTCCGCCGCCAAATTGCCGAAGCTTCTATGAAGATTTTGGTGTATGCAAGCCGGATAGGATTTGTCAAAGAATTAAAAATCCTTTGAGCTATTCATTTTTTAGACAAAGACGTTTCCCCAAAAACCAAAATGTTTAAATCTTGAAGAGCAAAGAAGAATATTGGAGGTGCAATGACAGAAGCATTTTCGTTCGATGATATTTACGAGCTGCTGAGGTCTGAAAAATATTCAACAGACTTGCAGCCCTTGAAGGCTGAAGATTTGAAAAAAATAGCTGATTACTTCAAGGCCAAGAAAGAGCTTTTATTCAAACAGAAAAAAGGCTCGACCTTTTTTGATAAGTCCAAAAAAGACAAGCTGAAATCTGAAATTGAAAATGCGCGCAGAGCGCTGAAAGAATTGTACGAGAGACGGGAGAAAAAAATTATCAACCGCGCGCTGTTTACCTGCCGTTCTGATTTTAAGCTTAAGGACAGCACGAATATGCTGGCAAGCGAAGAAAAGCTGTATGCTGTTTTGGTGGAGCTCCTAAAGACAAGTTTTGACGAATTCGTCAATAACTTTAAGGTCGGGAAAGAAAATTCAGAGGAGCAGGCTGATATCAAGTTAGAACCGAAAGAATTAAAAGAGTCTATTCAAACGTCAAAATTAGAGTCAGGGAAGAAGCTGATTAAATTTGTAGAGGCTGTGCCTGAAATCATCGGCACTGATCTGTGCAAATACGGCCCATTCGAGAAAGAAGCTACAACCTCTTTGCCTGATGATTTAGCAGATGCGCTTATAGCGCAGAAAAAAGCTGAAGAAGTGAAAAATGAAATTTCCTAAAACTCAAAGAAGATACTGCCCGTACTGCAAGAAGCATACTGAGCAGAAAGTAAGCATATTCAAAGCAAAAGCAAGGCCTAAAACTAAAAAGAGGTCCCTAAAATGGGGAGTTAGGCACTACGCAGAAATCATGTCAGGTTACGGAGGCACTACAAGAATTGTAGTCAGCCCTGTAAAGACAAGCAAAAAAGTTGCATTAAGATTTGAGTGCACTGTCTGCAAGAAAAAGCATTTTAAGCAGCATCCAAAAAGAGCAGGCAAGGTTGAACAGGTTTAAGATGTTGGAAAAAGTTTTGTTTGGCGACATGGCAAGTCACAGTGCATTGCAGAGCAATGCCAACCTGAACGAAGTTCAGGTGGATCCAGCAAAATCCAAAGGATTTTGCTTGGCGCTCAGGGTGCCGGCTGACCTTTCAGCCGAGGTGGAGCAGGTTTGAGGTATAAAATGGCAGTTGAAATTCAAGGTCCAAAATCAAAATTTGTAAAAGTAGCATGCCAGAAGTGCAAGAACGAGCAGGTGATATTTGACAAGCCTGCCACAACAGTCAAGTGCCTGGTCTGCGGCGAAGTGCTTGCAAAACCAAAAGGTGGAAAAGCAGACATTAAAACTAAAGTTCTAGAAACACTATCTTAGGAGGCTAAAAGTGTATAAAAAGAAAGGATTTCCAGAAGTAGGCGATTTTGTAATCTGCACGATAAAAAGAGTTCTCCCATCTTCAACTTTCGTGGACCTGGATGAATATGAAAACAAGGAAGGAATGATACATGTCAGCGAAATGCCGAAAAAGCTAGTAATGAACATGAAGACTTACCTGAAGCCAGATAAAAAGCTGGTCTGCAAAGTCATGGATGTCGAGCCTGAAAAGAATTTTGTCAATCTTTCTATAAGAAGAGTCGGCGCTGCACAGCACAGAAATAAATTAAATGACTGGAACAATGAAAAGAGAGCAAATGATATTCTTGAAGTATTTGCAAAGATGAATGACCTGACTGTGAAGCAGGTTTATGCAAAAATTGGCGACAAGCTGCTGGAAGAATACGGATTATTGTTTCCATTTCTCCAGGATGTTGCAAAAGAGGGCAAAAAGCCCCTGACTGATATTGGAATAGAAGAAAATCTTGCTGAAAAGCTGGCTGAATTAATCCAGAAAAGAATTGCTGTTGCAAAAGCTGACATAGAAGGCGTTCTGAGAATCAGCTCGACAAAACCAGACGGCCTGGAAGTTATTAAAACAGCAATTAAAAACGCTGAAGAGCTGGCTGGGAAAAAGAAAGCGCAGTTCAGCGTGAAGTATTTGGGAGCTCCAAAATACAAATTCAAAATAGTTGCTGAAAATTTCAAGCTGGCTGAGGACATGCTGGAAGAAATCACAAAGCAGACAGAAGATTTTATGGAACACAACGACGGCTGGGCTGAATTCAAGAGAGACTAAATTTGGCTAAATGTCAGAGTTGCATGCCTCTGAGAAATCTTTTGAGCATAATGTGTTTTTACAACTGTTATTTTCAAGCCATTAAAGTTTTCTGTTCCAGCAATATTTTCTAGCCTACCATCAACTTCTAGTATAACTGCGGCAGGTGAAGGAGCAGATCCAACATTTCTTAGTATAACTGTATGCTCATAAATAGATTCGGCACGATCTACCTTTATATGCTCAATAATTATAAGTGGTGAATTATGAGTTTTAATAGCTTGTACAGATGTTATTCCACTTAACAGCATTAATGATGCAAATACAATTGCAATCAAAGCAGTTTTTGTTACCATTTTATTGTAAGAATTAAATATTTCTTTATAAATCTTTCTATTTGTTTACTTGAGTATATAGTTTAGTAGTCGATCAAACTTTTTTGGGCGCTGGCGTAATTTTCATTGCTATCATTTTGCTGTGTTTGGATTTCAACTGCTTTCTCATCTAAAACTACATAGCCGTAGACGCCGTCGTATCCTGGCTGGACTTTTATTTTTGCCTCCCTGTTTCTGATAATATTGTCTGCAAGCTTCTCAGGCACGATTTTTATTAATTCTGCTTTCGGCAAGTCCAGAAGAATTTCAAATTCAGAGCTGTTTTGAATGAGCTTGTTGAATAGTTCAAATACTTTTTTTGAGCTTGGAGATGCAGCGCCGATTGTTGCTGAGATAATTTCAGAAAGAGGAACCAGTTTCTTGAAATCCGGCCTGTTTTTTGGCTTGTAGCCGCGCTCCCTGTCTGCAAGCTCTTCAACTCTCGCCTCCACGCCGATTGTCAGCGGACGTCTGCATCTTGGGCATATTTTATTATACTTCAAAGATTCCTGAGGCGAGAAGCAGATATTACACAAGCGGTGGCCGTCGTAGTGATATTTGCCGTACTCCGGCCAAGTTTCCACTGTACCTGCAATGCCCTGGCCTGTTCTGATTGCATTCAATATTGCTTTGTAAGAAAGCTCTGTGTCAAAAATAGTTGCTTCCCGTCCGATTCTCCAAGGCCAGAAAGAATGCGCATCTGAAGAGCTAAGAATCTGGTATTTGTCCAGAGCAGAAAGCCTCCAATTCATTTCAGGGTCAGAAGACATGCCTGTTTCAATTGCGTGAATATATTTTTCTGCGCTGCCAAAAGCTTCTTTTATTGAGTCAAAGCCTGACTTGCTTCCGAAGACGCCAAACCACGGAGTCCAGGCATGAGCAGGAATAATTTCAATCTGCTCTGAAATGCTGTGCATTGATTCTGCAAAATCTGGCGCCTGTATGCCAAATATCGGCCTGCCGTCATAATCAACTCTCCCGTATTTTTTTAAATGCTCTGTTATTTGTTCTACAACTTCAAAATTTGGTGCGAGGACAACAAGATGAACTTTTCTTCCTCTGCCTTCTTGAGAATACATCAAAGAAATTTCTGTCTGCAGGATAAACGGAAATCCTGTCGCTGTAAATAAAATCCCCTCTTTTTCTGTAAGATTGGATTTTAATTCAGCTATCCACTTTGGATGCGTGAAATCTCCTGTGCCGAGCAGGCTAAGCCCTTTGATACGGGCCCATTTTTCAAGATTTGCAAGGTCGAGAGCTGTTGATGTGGCTCTTGAGTACTTGGAATGGATATGCAAATCTGCAACTATTTTCATTTAAAAATAAAATAAAAGAAAGTATAAAAACTTATTCAGGGACGTTCACAATAGTCGCTGTCTTTGTTACATCTTGCTTATAGCCATAATCCAGCTCAGTCCAGAGTATGTCTTCAAATTCTCCTGCAACATCTGTTGCGCTAAGGCCTATTATTTTGCAGGTTATAGACCCTGCTCCGTCAGTTAATATTATTTGTTTGCCTTCGCAATCCAATGTTTTCTCTAAGTTTATTAAATATGCTTTTGTTATGTTTATTTTATTAACGTCGCTGAAGCCTACCTTACTGCACGTAGTAACTTGTCCCGCTGGATAAGCTGTTCCTCCACCTGCATTTGTTATTTTAAGATAAAATGTCAACCCAGTTATTACCCTGCCGCCGACTGGGAACTGGCTTACAGAGCTTACTTGTACAGGAGCTCCGGAGTTATAGACTGTCTTTTCTCCTGTAAGTTTGCAAACTTCAGGCCCTCCAGTTGTCTGCTTTGTTAAGCTTTCTTTGACACAAATTGTTGTTTGGGATATTGTTTTGTATGGGTAACAGAGGGTTGCCAAGAATGTAATTTGCTGATTGCCCAAAACTGCTGGCGTCTTGCTGGCTTCATATTGAATTATATCTGTTGCGCCTGGGAAAACTTCTTGTCCAAGTTTTTGTGAGCCTGTTAGATCTCCAGAATTATTAAGTGTAGCATCAGCTATTCCATAAGAAGAAGGTTTCACACCGCTCAGAGTAATTTCAGCTTTTTCGGCATTGACTGTATACTCTCCATTATTTTTAAGCTCAAGGCCTATTGTGAAACTTGAGTTTTCTGGTATTTCAGACGGAGGAGCATTTGACATAAAGGACATTGTAATTCCTTTAGTTCCTCCAATAAAAGCTCCTGCTGGCCTTGTTTCTACTGCTGGCTTTTTTGCACAGCCGCTGCTAAAAGTAAGCGCAACAAAAAGAAGTATTATAATTGGGACAATAATCATTTTTTTCATATCAGTGACCTCTCTTTTTGATTAATTAATTTAGCTCTTTGCCTTTTAAAATACTTTCGAACTACTTTTCAATATTATAAATCTTAATTTGCCTGCTGGCGCTTTGTTTATAGCCATATTGGAGTACAATAGTAAGTGTATCTGTATATGTGCCTTTGAGCTTGCTTAGGTCAATTTCGCAAAAAACAGTAGCTTGGTTGTTTGATAGTTTAACTTCTCTTTTGCCGCATTTGACTGCGAAATTAGTATACCACCCTCCTGTTTCAAGCAACCCTATAGAAGTGACATAAACTTTATCCCGCTCTGCAGACTCTAAATCAGCTCCTGCATCTGCTGAATAAGGTTCTGCGCCTGTTGCAACATAAGGAGTTCCTCCGCCGGCATTTGCTATAGTAAACTGGAAGCCAGTTGGAAGCTGGGTTAAACTTACAACTTGAACTGGTGCGCCGCTGCTCTGCACAGCTAATTGCCCCTGCCTGCAGACCTCAACCTGCCCTACTGTCTGCTGCACAGCACTTTCTTTGATGCATGCTGTTGCAACAGCAGTTGTATTGTAAGGATAAGTTGCAGTTACTGCGAGCGTAAATATCCTATCTGCTTCAACAGATATGCCTTTTGGCGAATCAAATTGCATTATATCTGTTCCTCCTTGTATTTGCTCTCCTAAAATTAATCCTGACGCCGATAAACTCTCGGTATAATCTACGCCAGAGATAACTCCACCAATAGAAATCCTAGCTTTATCAACATCTGCTTCTCCTCTATTATCCACTCGAACTATTACAGTAAATGGGTTCTTTTCAAATACCTCTGTTACCTGGCCAGCTGGAAAAGAGAGCATAAGACCCTGATTGCCGCCTAAAAAAGTTCTTGCTGTTGTTCCTTCTTTTTGTCCAAAGCTAATACATCCGCTAAATAAGAATAGCATTAAAATTATTACTGCCAGATAGATTTTTGCGCTTTTCATGCTTCAACCTTGAAAGATATGGACTGTGTATCTATATAGATATACGTGAAATCTACAGTTATATCAAGGGCTTTCTGCGGGCTGCCTGCTAAAAAGTCAGGTGGCGTTGCCCAGGTACAGCCAGCACTGCTGCAAATTCTATTATTCTCGTCTGCAGTTCTTATTTTATTGACTAAATAATTACAGCTTCCTTCACTGCCAGAACCACTACCATCTCCTGTTTTAGAATTAATACATTCTGTATTTTCTTTTAATCTGCAGCCGAATATCTCGCAATCTGAAACAGTCGCTGCACAACTCCCGCCTGCGAGACAAATGTTTCCACATTTTGGTATCTTGCCTCTGCATATCGGCTCTGGCCTGTCCCATACCTTGAATTTGAGCTGATAATTCCTGTATTCACCAGGGTTTACTTCCTCTTCCCAACGATAATTTGTTAGTTTATACCTGCAAATTCCTAAAGTATTGTCACAGTTTAATAGTTCAAAATCTTCTCCTGTTACATCTACATCTGCAGGCAACGTTATAATAAGTAAATTTTTGGCAGGGTTAGCATATCTGTTTGATAGCTTCAGCACGCCAGTTCCGCTGTTCTTGACGCTGATGCCTAGATAATATGATACATCATTATCTGCTGTGTTTGCACCAATTACATCTCCTTCTTCTACTTTAAGCGCTAGGTCAATCGGCGCCTCTGACTGCCATGCTTTGACTTCTGATTCTGTAACGCCAAAATGTGTCAAAAGGTTTTCATTTGCTACAAAAGCACTTTCCCATTCATAGTAATTTGCTACATAAATCACTTTACCGCCTCTTGTGTTGAAATCATAATCCACATTAACATCTACTGTGTGAGCTTCTATACCTCCAGGCACCAAAGGAATTATTCCTCTATAATTTTTGCAGGCAAAGCGTCCGACCCATGTCTGAGCTTTGACAATGCTGGTTGGTTCACATGTCCATGCTGGCGATTGCGCTGCGCCTGTGTCCCCAGCAATCCAAGCAGCAGTCAGGAAAACATTTGTTGTTTGATCCGGCAGGCTATATGCCTTCAGCGCGCCGTCTATCTCCAGCTCTTCTTCTGCCTTGAAAGTTTCTTTTTTAGGCCGTACATTTTCCATTAGCACGCCGACATTTTTCACGCTTGTGTACATATCTTTCTGAACATCTGATTTGTAAATTTGTGTTGGGTCATAAGTTCCCTGCAGAATTTGGGTCACGACATTAATTGGTTCTGCAACAGCGCGCTTAAAGTTCAGCATGCTGCCAGTTTCTGTGCCGACTTCTGCTGTCACAAGAGTGCCTGTTCTTGTTGAACTCCAATAAAAGACTACTCCTGCTGCAAGCAATATCAAAACAATAGTAATTATCATTCCTCTCGGATGTTTTCTGCCTAAGATAACTACTCCAATGATTGCGAGTATAACGAGCCCGTATGGAGTCATTATAAAGCTGGCAAGAACCGGGCCAAAGCTGACCACTGAGATTATAATGAATGCAACGATTATTATAATGACAAAAAGAATAATAAGCCCAAACGCCGGGCGTCTTGTAGCTGCGCCGGCGCCAACTTTCTTTGCTCCGCCCCAAGCTTTTCCGCCAACTCCTTTTGCTTTGCCTTTGAATCTGCTGAACAAGCCTGGCTTTTTTTCTGCAGGTGCTGCTGCAGGCGCAGCTGCAGGGGCTGCAGGTTTAGCAGCTGTGGCTCCTACACGTCCTGTCTCGCCAAAAAGTGCTCCAAGTGCTGCTGGACCTTTTTCTCCTTCTGCTTTTGCTTCTGTAGCAGCAAGTTTTCCTTGTAATTCTTGTAGTTTACGCCGAGCAGTGTCTACTGCTTTTCTTGCTCTTTCATATTTTTCTGAACCATATGGAGCATTACGTAAATCTGTGCTGAATCGGCGTAAAACTTCTTCATATCTTGCAATTTCAGCTTTTATAACATCAGCTTCAGCCATTCTTAGCTCTCTAAAACAATCTTCAGCTGTTCTAGATATATGTCCTTGTCAGCTGTCAGCACAATAGAATTCACACCCTGCTTGAGATACTTGCAGACATCTGCTGTCAGCTCGCCGTCTGAAAAGGCGTTTTCAATAACATATGCATTCAGCTTTACAGTCAGCAGGTCGCCTCCAGAACTTCTGCTCATGTTAAGTTTGCAGTGAACATAAATCTGATTCTGCAGAGCAGCCCAGTCAGCTTCTGAAACTGTAAAGCTGTATTTCACAGCTTTTGTTGGAACGCGTGTTGACCTTATTGTTATTCTGCCGAAAGTTACTTGGTAGGCGCCGTCCCTGTCTGCGTACCAATTGATTAGATTAGAACCTGATTTGAGGAAGTCAGGAGAAATATCCAAAACCAAGCTAGTCGGCGGAAGCGCATTGAATAATTCATTCCCATTTACTGAAATCTTTACAGCAGACGGGCTTTCAGATATCTGCTTCACATAAGCTGTAAATGTTGCATCTCTTATGTCAGACAGCTCGCTAGAACCTATAATTGTTGACTGCGTTATATTTGCTATTTTAGATTCGTACCTATTTGTTACCAAATTAATATTTAATAAAGTGTAAGAATTTCTCTGCCAGAATTTCCAGCCAGGAGAGCTTACACTTATTTCAAGATTATTTTTTCCTTCGAGCAGTGTGCTCAAAGGCAATTCAATCTGAGCTTTCTGGCCAGTGTTAAACGGACCAAACCAAATCTCCTGATTGTTTAAATGAACATCTAGATTACCATTACCTAATCTGGATTCCACAACGAATTCAAGCTGTACTTTTGCCAGAGTCTCGTCTGGTATGTCAAAACTAAGAACAGCCTGCTGTTCGATTCCAAGGCCTCTTTTAATCTCCTGCCGCACTCTTAGCAAAGCTGTGCTTGGCTGAGGCCTGTTGTCTATTGTTATGATAGGCAGATTGTGTTCAAAATACCTGAAAGTTTCCTTGACAGCAGCCACTCTTCCCGGTGCAACATCGAGCAAAGTTTTTTCAGCACCCGGCGGCACACCAAGCTTTCTTAGCTCCTCTTCTGGAACCATTAATGCATAGGCAACAATGCCTGCAAGAATCACTAGTAAAATTACCAGTCCTGCAGCACTACCTTGCGCTCTGCAACATTTCGTGGCCATCATATTATTTTAATAGATAATATATATAAAAGTCTTGCTTTTAGTGATTATTATGAAGATATTGTTGTTTGATAAAAAGAAGGGGGTTATGAAGCTTAGAGCAAATAATCTTGATGATTTGTGGCACTTGTCTAAAATTATTGAGCCAGGTGATTTGGTTTCTGGGAAAACAACTAGGAAAATAAAATTGGGGGAAAAAGAGGAAAAATCAAGATCTGTCAAAAAAGTATTTTATGCAACAATCAGATCTGACAAAGTTGATTTTGAAATCGATACTTTGAGAATCGGCGGAAAAATAGCTGTTGAAAAAGAAGATTTGCCTCTTGGCGCTTCTCACAGCCTTGAAGTCAGAGCCGGCACTGAAATCAAAATTGAAAAAAAGTGGAGAGAGTTTCAGATTAAGAGATTAAGAGATGCAGAGAAAGAGACTTTTTCTCCCAGGGCTCTTGTGTGCGTTTTAGACGACGAGCAGGCGAACCTGGCAATTCTTACCGGCGTCGGTATAAAACAGATTTCTGAAATTCCACTGCGGCTCGCAAAGAAAAGAATTTTGGAGAAAGGAGACAAGTTTGAAAAAATAGTTTCTGAAATTTTGAAATTAAATGAAGAATTAAAACCTGATGCGATAATCCTTGCAAGCCCGCTGTTCTGGAAAGATGAATTGAGAAAAATAATTTTAGAAAAGAATGCCGGCTTGTCTAAAAAAATAAAATTAGAAGATGTGAGCACAGGCGACAAGAGAGGCCTGACAGAATTAATCAACAGGGGCGCTGTTGAGCGAATTATTCAAAACTCAAGGCTTCAGCTGGAATTCAAATTAGTTGAGCAGCTGATGATTGAAATCAGCAGGCAAGGCTTGGTAGTTTATGGATTAAAAGAAGTCAGCCAAGCAGTTGAAGCAGGAGCTGTCAAAGTTCTTTTGATTACAGATGAGCTGATTAAGAGGTCAAGAGAAAAAGAGGAATATGAAGAAATTGAAAAGCTGATAGATGCTGTCGAGGCTTCAAAAGGAGATGTGCACATAATCAGCTCAGAGCACGAGGCAGGCAGCAAGCTGAGCGGCTTGGGCGGGATAGCTGCCTTGCTGAGATTTAAAATATGAAAGACAAAATTCAGGCTTTGGCAAATCAATTTTGCGCAGAATTTGGATTTGCAGCAGTTAAGATTCCCTTTACAAGCGAGCTTTCTCAAGCGGATATTAATATTTATAATTATTTGCTCTCTCCAGCAATAATTCAATCGCCTGAAGAAAAGCATATTCTAGACAAATTGAACAGGCTGCTCGCCGAAGGCAAGCATGCAGCAGGCATAGCTTATGCGTGGAAAGTTGCAGGCAGCTTGCTGGGTCATACGTATAAAATAACTGAAAGCAGTGCAAAACTATTACGGCAAGCAATTGAAATATGCGAGAGAAAAGAGCCAAAAGAGCTTAGTCGAAAAGAACTTGAAGCTACAAAAGAAATTGCTGCTAAAATAGGCAAATTCCATGCATCTGGCAGAGCCGCAAAGGTATTCAAAGATTTGGTGGAGCTGGTGACAAAAAATGTCGGCAAAATGCCTTTAATAAATGCTAAGCCAAGCAACATCGAAGAATATGTTCACGAAGCAATACACTTTGTTTTGGCGCACAATGAGCTGATGGCTGACGATGATCGATTTAATGAAGGCTTGTGCAGCTTTTTGCATCTGCGCTTTCGTGGAGACATAGCGATGAATATGTACCGTCCGCCTTCAATGTGTGCAAATTATCTTAATTGGGTGCCTTTCTTTAGAAATAAATTTAAGAATATCCAAAATCAAGAAATAGGACCCTTACTGAAAGCAAATTTATCTAAATATTTGCGAGAATTCAGAAGGAGGTTTGGATAGTGCCAAAACCAAAAGGCGTTATCGGCTTCAGAAATGCGCTGGACAGGCTTTTTTCGCCAATAATTTTATTCTTCAGCAAGCTTGGCGTGACTGCAAATCACATTACTTTTCTGCAAGCACCTTTCACAATTATTATGTTTTGGTTTTTAGTGAAACATAATTTTGCTTTGGCAGCTGCAAGCCTGGGCATTACTTTGCTTTTGGATGTGCTGGATGGCAGCTGGGCAAGAGTTACAAATTCTATTACAGAAAAGGGGCACAAATACGATAAAGCAATGGACTTGTTTGGCATTTATGCATTTTTAGTTGGAATATCATTTGCAAAGCATGAGTTAATATTATTGGTAATTGCACTGGGAGCAGTTAATGCAATTTTATATGGTTCAAACGAATTTATTAAACCCGAGCTTTATTGTGGTGTGCGAACATTTGGTTTTTTGGGTCTGTTGGTCTTTGTGAAACATCTTTCTCTCTGCCTGCAGCTTTCGCTTTTGCTGGGAATAATAATGCTGGCAATAAAACTATTCAAATTTCAAGCTCAGCGTAGATTGGCAGGTGGTCGGAAAGCTGCCAAGGCAAAGCAGAAGCGGACTTGATTTTTCCCCTGCTGATAAAAATATAATCCCATTGTTTTTTTGGCTTGCTAGATGGATATGTTTTGGCTGTGCAGCAGCTGATTAAATTTGGCAGTTTTAGATTTTCCTGGTTAAAATCTCCGAGCAAAATTACTTTATTTCTAATTTTACTTATAATGTCTAATAATTCTTTGATTTGTTTTGCTCTGGATCTTTTTCCAAGGCTCAAATGCGTTACAATAACTGAAATTTTCTCTTTCCCGGCCTGCATGACTGCCTCCAAAGCAAGCCGTTTAAATCCAACTGAAAATTTATGCTGTTTGGTTTCTAAAATTTTATACCTGCTTAAAATAGCAAGATGCTGATACTTTAATGCCGGAAGGCTAGCTGCCCAGCCATACTTGCAGGCAGAGATATAATTATAATTTAACTTTTCAGCCAGATATTTGATTTGATTTTGGCTTCTAAACGAGCCGATATCAACCTCTTCCAATCCAATAATATCTGGATTAACTTCTGAAATCTTGATGGCTATCTTGCCCGAGATTTTTGGGCTTGCCCTAAGATAATTTCCGCCGCAGCAGGCCTGCACGTTATAACAAAGCATTTTCATGTGAGGTAAATAAAAATAACGATTTTTAAGGTTTGGGCTGTTTGCTAAGATTTAAATTGTCCTGATTTCTTTTATTTTGCATGGCCACACTGGATAAGGTTGTTTCAGATATTAAAAACCTGAAAATTCAGGGAGCTGAAAATATTGCAGAAGCTGGGCTAAAAGCATGGTCATCTGCAAAGGACAAAAAAACAGCTGCCAGGAAGCTGATTTCTGCTCGGCCGACAGAGCCGATGCTTCAGAGAGTGATACATATCGCTGCATCCGGAGTTCCTGTAAATGAAATTCTGAATAAATTAAAAAATGATAAAAATAAGATTTACAAAAACGGTGCAAAATTAATTATAAATGGAATGAAAATTTTCACCCATTGCCATTCTTCAACTGTTGTCGGCATTCTGAAAGAGGCTAATAAACAGGGCAAGAAATTTGAAGTTCATAATACAGAAACAAGGCCTTTGTTTCAGGGAAGAATAACCGCCGCCCAACTGGCAGGAGCTGGAATTAAAGTTCATCACTATGTTGACTCTGCTGCGATGCAGGCTATGAAAAATGCAGACCTGTTTTTAATCGGTGCAGATGCAATAACCCAAAGAGGAATTTACAACAAAATCGGAACTGGAATGTTTGCTGATACTGCAAACTGTTTGGGGATACCAGTCTACTGCTGTGCGCATTCTTGGAAGTTTGCAAAAAATGTGAAAGTGGAGGAAAGAGGCGGGGATGAAGTATGGAAAGGAGCGCCAAGAGAAATCAATATTCATAATCCTGCTTTTGAGCTTGCTGAAAAAGATTTGATCAAAGGAATTATTTCAGAGCACGGGGTTTTAAATTATTCTGATTTTCTGAGAAAAAGAAAATGATAGATCCAATATATCTCGGCCTAGCAGGAGCGATAATACTTATTTTAGCATGGCTGTTTGAAACAATAGAGTGTGTTAGAAAGCATAAAAGCTTGATTGATTTGAGATTTGCTTTTGCATCTTTATTTGCAACTGGGCTGCTATCTGCTTACAGCTGGCAGATTAAAAATGATGTATTTCTTTGGCTCAATATAATCTTACTTATTTTTGTAGTACTTGAAATTGCTTATACACTCTCTATTAAAAAAGTGCACAAAAGATTTAAACGATAATCTCCTTAAAATTAAAATGGCCGCTAAGGAGAAAACTGTTATCTGCGTAGATTTGGACGGAACAATTCTGGACTCTATGGAGGCTCACGCAAAGGCTTTCAACTTGGCTTTCAAGAAAAATAATCTGCCGACTGTAATGGAGAAAGATATTATTTCTTGCTTCGGCCCGCCAGCCGAGGAAATTGTTAAAAAATTATTTCCAAAAATCTCAAAAAGAAAGCTTCCCCAGACTGTCAGCGACAAAAATAATTTTTTGATAAAACAGACTGCAAAATATGCGAAGCAGATTCCTGATGCTGACAAGGCCCTTGAGGAATTAAAGAAACAATACAAGCTGGCTTTGATTTCAAACTGTGTCCACAGCGAAATTACTGCTCTGCTCAAGGCAACAGGCATTAATCCTAAGATATTTGATGCTATCCTTGGAAAAGGAGAAATGGACCACAAGCCATCGCCTGAAGTAATAAAAAATGTCGAGCGTGTTGCAGGTGCAAAAGTAGAATACGTCGTGGGAGACACTATTTATGACATCAGGACTGGAAAATCTGCTAATGTAAAAACAGTTGCTGTTCTTTCAGGAGTTCACGATATTAAGAAATTGGGTGGAGAAAATCCCACGCTGATTGTCAAAAGCATTGCAATCCTGCCTGATATTTTATTTGGGAGATTATAAAATGGAAGCATACAGCGGTTATTTTCAGCCAAGATACAAACCGAAAAAAAATGATTTAGTCTGCTCATTCAGGGTGGAGCCTGCTTCTCAGCGGGCTGTTGAAGCAGTTGCTGCAGAATCTTCTATCGGCACATGGACAGAAGTTGCGGCTATGAGCCCTTCCATCAAAGCGAAGGGCGCTAAAGTTTTTTCAATGAAAGGAAAGTCTGTAAAGATTGCATATCCTGATATTTTGTTTGAGCCGGGAAATATTCCTCAGATTCTGTCCTCTGTCGCTGGAAATATCTTCAACATGAAAGAAGTTGAAAACCTGAGGCTTGAGGACATCGAATTTCCAGAATCAATTATCAGAAGCTTCAAAGGCCCTGCATTCGGCATTCCCGGAATAAGAAAGCTGCTGAGAATTCCGAAAAGGCCTCTATGCGGAACAATAATCAAGCCAAAATTGGGCCTCAGCTGGAAGGAGCACGCAAAAGTCGCTTATCAGGCCTGGTCTGGCGGTCTGGATATTGTAAAAGATGATGAAAACCTGACTTCCCAGAGTTTCAACAGGTTTCAGGAAAGAGTGAAAGAGACGCTGAGATTGAGAGATTTGGCTGAGAAAGAAACTGGCGAGAAAAAAATCTACATGGCTAATATCACAGCCGAGACAAATGAGATGCTGAAAAGAGCCAAGTTTGTGAAATCCCTTGGAGGGGAATATGCGATGGTCGATATTCTAACAATCGGCTGGTCAGCTCTGCAGACAGTCAGGGATGCAGATTTGGACATGGTGCTTCACGCTCACAGGGCGATGCACGGAGCTCTTACAAGAAATCCGAAGCATGGGATTTCAATGCTTGTGCTCGCAAAGATTGCAAGATTAATCGGCGTTGACCAATTGCATATAGGCACTGCAGTCGGGAAAATGTATGAAACAAAAGAGGAGATAAAAGAAATTCACAAGGCAATTGAGGGCAAATGGCTTGACAAAAAGCCTGTATTTGCAGTCTGCTCGGGCGGGCTGTACCCCGGACTTGTTCCGCAATTAATAAAAATACTGGGCAATGATATTATAGTACAGGCAGGAGGAGGAGTGCACGGCCATCCTGACGGAACATCTGCTGGCGCGACTGCGATGAGGCAGTCTGTTGAAGCTTCGACAAGAGGAATCCCGTTAGCAGAATATGCGCGCACTCACAAAGAATTGAAAACTGCGCTGAGCAAATGGGGGTATTAAAATGATTAAAAAAAATATTTTACAATGGATTGCAGTTTTAGTTGCACTTGTTTTAGGCCTGCTGCTGATTAAACCGTTTATAACTGCGCTTGCTTTCGCTGCTGTGCTGGCTTACCTGTCGCATCCTGCTTTCACAAAACTGAGCAAATATATGCCATCCTCTTTAAGCGCAGGGCTTTTCACTGCACTGCTTATCATCATCAGCATCTTGTTTATCGCAACTGGCCTGACATTTTTATTAAATGAATTTACACGCGCTTATATTTTTGTTTCAAGCTTTGATTTCACAAAACTTTTTCCAGAAGCAGAAATTGCCGCAGCTTTTAAGAATTTTGTAAAACTCGCGCTCTCAAGATTTGTAGAATCTGCGTCTACAACAGTTTCCCAAATACCAAGCATCATGCTTTCTATGTTTATATTTTTCCTGTCTTATTTCTTTTTCTTAAAAGATGGAAAAAAGCTGTGGGCATGGGTCAGGAAAGATTTGTATCTTCCAATTGACAGCAAAGATATCTGGACTGATGTGCAGAGATATATTCATGCATTTGTATTTGTGTGGGTAATAATAGCTGTTCTGCAGTTTATAGTCGCATCCATTGGCTTTTACTTATTTGGATTTCCTTATCCTCTTGTAATGGGATTAATAGCAGCTATTTTATCTTTAATTCCAATCATCGGTCCGTACCTGCTTTATGCACCAATCGGCATACTGACTATCATGCAGGGAGATGTTGGGATAGGAATAGGCATATTATTGTACGGCTTGACAATCGGCAGCTTTTTGGATTATGTTGTAAGGCCTTATTACGCAGGCAAGTGGGCTAAAATTCATCCTCTTGTGCTTTTAGTTGGAATCTTTGGAGGCATGGCTCTTTTAGGCCCTGCAGGAATTATAATCGGGCCTATAATATTTCTAGGCATAACAGCTGTGCTCAAAGATATTGGGGGCATGAAGAATGAAATTAAAAGCTAGGCTGTTTGATATAGAAGCCGGCGGTCCGTATATTATACTTTTAAATGAAAAGATTGCTAAAGAGCTTGATTTGTTTCCCAGCGACCGTGTCAGAGTAATGGCTGAAAAAAGATATGTCGTAGCAATAGTTGATATTGCTAAAAAACTAGAAAATCATGAAATCGGAATTTTTGACGAGGTGCGGGATGCGCTGAAAATAAATTCCGGCGAAATTGTATCTGTTATACCAGAAGATCCTCCTTCTTCTCTTGGCAGCATCAAGAAAAAATTAGACAATAAACTTCTAACACGCGAAGAGATGTGTGATATTGTAACAGATGTTGTTGATAATGTTCTTACAGCTCCTGAGCTTGCTTATTTTGTTTCTGCTGCGTACACGCACGGCTTTTCCATGGCAGAAACAGAATATCTGACAAGGGCCATGGCAGAAACAGGAGAAATGCTGAAGTGGAACAAAAGGCCAATAATGGACAAGCATTGCATCGGCGGGGTCGCCGGCAATCGGACTACCATGTTGCTCGTGCCTATTATTATCACATCTGGCTTGACAATGCCGAAAACCAGTTCGCGTTCTATAACAAGCCCTGCCGGAACCGCAGACACGATGGAAGTGCTTGCAAATGTCAGCTTTGATATTTCTGAAATTCAGTCTATTGTTAACAAGACTGGCGGATGCATTGTATGGGGCGGTGCGCTGAATCTCGCGCCTGCTGATGATATAATAGTTAAAGCCGAACACTCTCTGGAGCTCGACCCGACACCAATGCTTCTTGCAAGCATAATGGCCAAGAAGTATGTGGCAGGAGCTACTCATGTTCTAATTGATATACCAGTCGGCAGATTTGCAAAATGCAAGACTCTTGCAAGGTACAGAGAACTTAAGACAAAATTTGAACAGCTCGGCAAAAGACTGAAGATGAAAATCAAGGTTATCAAAACATACGGCGAAGAGCCGATCGGCAACGGGCTCGGGCCTGCACTCGAGGCCCGCGATGTGATGTGGATTTTACACAGGGACAAAAGAGGGCCTGAAAGCTTGAAGAAAAAAGCGCTGATGATGGCGGGCCTGCTTCTTGAAATGGGCGGAAAAGCACGGCCGGGCAATGGGATTAAACTCGCCACAGAAATTTTAGAATCTGGAAAGGCTCTGAAAAAGATGCAGGAAATAATTGCCGCGCAGGGAGGCAATCCAAAAATTATTCCGGAAAAAATAAAAATTGGTAACTTTAGCTATGATTTATTGGCTAAAAAATCCGGTAAAATTACTGCTGTAAACGATGACAGACTAACAAGGGTAGCGCGGCTGGCAGGCTCGCCAAGGGATAAGGGTGCTGGAATTTATGTTTACACTCATTTTGGATATAATATCAAAAAAGGCGACAAGTTGTTTACAATTTATGCAGAAAGCGAGCGAAAGCTCGATGAAGCATACAGATTTGTAGTAGATTATCCGTGTATAGAAATAGACAAACAATGAAATTGCTGTATATAATTCTTGACGGCCTTGGAGACAGGCCTTGCAGAGAACTAAAAGGCAAAACTCCTCTTGAAGCTGCAAAAATTCCGAATTTAGATGAACTTGCTGCCAAATCCAAATGCGGAATCATGTATCCAATTGCCAAAAATATTGCACCAGAATCTGACGAAGCAATGCTTGCTCTGCTGGGTTTTGACCCGTTTCATTATCATACTGGAAGAGGCCCGCTGGAGGCCTATGGCGCCGGCATAAAATTTGAAAAAGGAAATGTTGTTCTGAGATGCAATTTTATAGAAGAAAAAAATGGAATTATAATTGATACAGAGGCAAAACCTAGAGCAGTAAGGCCGGTTAAGGGAACAAAATTTGTGAAAACAATCGGCCATCGCGGTGTTTTAATCTTGACTGAAAAAAATTTGTCCCCGAAGATATCAAATACAAATCCAAGCTATAAAATAATCAGGAGTTTCGTGTCTTCTGCCCAGCCTAAAAATAAAGAGCTGAAAATTAAAAAGTGCCGGGCGTTAGACAACACATCAGAAGCAAGAAAGAGCGCAAAACTGGTGAATAATTTTATTGAGAAAAATAAATTTATTGTAACCCGCGGAGCTGGAAACCAGCTTCCAAGGCTTCCGAAACTGAAAGGCAGATGGGCTCTGCTTGCTGATATGCCAGTTGAAAAAGCAATTGGAAAGTTAACTGGCATGACGATTCTAAAAAAAGAGCAAGATTTGAAAAAAGTTGCAAATACTGTAATTAAGAATTTGAACAAGTTTGATAATTTTTATTTTGAAATTAAAGGCCCTGATTCTTCCGGCCACAGAGGAGATGCAATCGGAAAGAGCAGAGCAATTGAAAAAATAGACAAAGACTTTTTCGGGCCTCTGCTCCAAAAAATCAATCTAAGTGAAACTGTAATTTGCGTGACTGCTGACCACTCAACGCCCTGCGAGATAATGGCTCACTCTGCAGACCCAGTCCCGCTGCTTGTTTATTCTCCAAACATCAGGCCTGAGAGAGCAGTGGCATTTGGAGAAAAAGCTTGTTCAAGCGGCGAGCTCGGCGTAATCAAAGGAACGCAATTGTTAAAAATTCTGGAGGGCTTAGAATAGAAATGCAAAAGCCAATTTCAGTTCACATGCACAAGCCGGTTGCAAAGGCAACCTGGTATTCTCTACTTTTAATTGATATTGGAATTATATTCGCTCTTACTTACATTTCGCGCCTGATATTTGTTGCAACTGCAGGTTCTCCGCTGTACATTTACGGATACATATCACTCGCCCCTGTTGCTGTTGCTATTTTTTTCTTTATATTTCTCGTAGCAATCAACAAAAAAACTTTTTACAGAGAGCTCGAGCACCTTAAAAAATATAGAGTAGAAGTTAAGCTTTAGTAACATGAAAAAATTGTTTTGCAATTTTTGCATTCAAACAAAATCTTGGATTTTGTTGAACATCTGACTTTGTCAGATTGTTCCACAAAAACTCACTATACACTAAACTTAGTTGTGAGTTTTTGTTATATCAAAGAATAGTTTAGATTCCTGGTCTGAATTTACTGCAAAAGCTTTTTTTGTCTGCTGCAGGTCTTCTGGCCTGAAAAATTTCCAGGCTGCTGAAAATTTTACAGCTAGCCAGCACTCTGCCTTGAAAATTTTTGAAAATTCCTGAAGCTGTCTGACCTGCTCGGGCTCAAAATATTGGTATTTGTGCTTTGTTGATTTGCACTCTACTGCCAGGATTTTATTTCCATTTGATGCCAATACATCAGGGCAGTAAAATTTTGTAACACCTGAGCCGGCTGCCCGGATGGCTGCATAGCCGGAGCCCCACAGCATTGTTACCAGCTCCCTTTCAGCAGATGCTCCCTTTGAGTTCATAGAATATTAAATGATTTAGAGCTATAAAAGAATTGTCAGCAGGCAACTTTAACAGAAGCGCCTGTTATTCCGCTCATTAAAAGCTCCAGCTGCTTGATTTTGTCCTTTAAGCATTCCTCAGCTCTTGTTTTTAATTTATCTTTCCTGCTCAGCTCCTGGCTACGCTCTGCTGTATAGCGCTCCATATCCGCGTGCTCCCTCTCCAGCGCTTTTTCTTTAAAGACCAATGGCATAAGCACCTGCGTTTTCTGATTCTGGTTCTCCTGAAGCGTCGCCTGGTTTATGCTGTACTTGCTCTGGGCATCTTCAATATATTCTTTTGTCAAGGAGCTTATTCCAGCCAGAATTTTGCCCTTTTGTTTTTCGTCCAACTTTATTTCCTTGTCAAGAGCCAGCTTTAATTTAGAGAATATGTCAAGTATTTGGAAATTTTCATCAGCAAGAAGAGCCTGCGACGGTGACTTCAGATACTCATTTAGTGCCCTTTTATTTACAGAATATGTTTCTTTATCTACGAAATGTTTGAATTTTTTCAGCACTTTTTTAATTTCTAAAAAGATTTCATTTATTTCGGCGTGGAGGCCTGCACTCTTTTTTTCCACCTCGTTTATTTCTTTATCCAGTTCGGATGTTGCTTCTTTTTCATTTTCTTGTGTTTCTTTGAGTTTGTCAGCAATATTCTGTTTTTTATTTTCTGAAAATTCAATTTCTTTAGAAATTTTGCTGATATTTTTGCTTAAATTCTCTGTATCTCTCTTTTCATTTTCTATTTCTGATAAAATTACTTTTACTTTATCACTATTCTGAATTATTTCAAAATCTTTTTTAATAAACCTGCCAAAAGAAATTATTTCTTTTTTCAAATTTACTGTTTCTTCATACAGCTCCTTCATCTCTGGTGCAAAGAGCATAGTCAGAAGTTCAGCTCTTCTCGCGTCCAAATTTAATACGCTGAAAATTCTCTGGCTCAGTAAAAACAATTCCTGTATTGCATCCGGCGGATTGCTGATTATTCTGGATACTTCCTCGCAAAATCGATCTCTGATATCCTCGCCTGAAACCCATACCTTCTGGGGATAATCACCTTTCAAGCTCGGCTTGGCTGACTTGAGCACAGATATGCTCTTTTTCAAGCCGTCAAATTGATAGTGCAGCGCCTGCTTGTGCTCCTGAGCTCTGGCTTCGATCTCTTTTGTTTTATCTGAATGCTTGGCTAAAAAATCAGAAACCTCGGAAAGGGCGAGAGCTACTTCTAGTTGTTCGGCTTTTTCTTTGCTGAATATTTTGCTTAATCTCTGCAAAAAGCTCATATCAAAAATATATGAGATTAAATTTATATGCACTTCTGTTCTTGAGAACACTTATTTTGTAAATATTTCTACCACATCGTTATCTTTCAGCTTGTGCTCCAGCCCGACCTGCTGGCCTGGGAATTTGGCTGACAGGCCCCAGATTTTTGCAAACCTGAAATTTTTGACAAAATCCTTGTGCACCATTTCTGCAACATCTTTTACAGTTGCCCCTTTTTTCAAAATAATCGGCTTTTCAGCTATTTTCTTGCCGACTTTTGTCTGAATTCTTATCTTGTTCTGGCTCACCCATATCCTGTCCAAAACCAAAGGGTCGTTGAAATGCGGCCAGTCGATAACAAGATAAGGGCGGTTTATGCCTGCTTTTTTCAGCTCGTTTTTCACCATCTCGGAATCTTCGCTTCCTCTTGCTACAATTAAAATAAAATCTGCATTTCTTATCAGCCCGACATACTGCTTTGCATGTGGATTATCTGCAAAGCCCTCGTAGATTGCAGGGATTTCAATTCCTTGAAACTTAATAGTCTCATACTGGATCATTCTTACTTCCGGCTCTTTTGTTGTAAAAGGATAATCTGCAATCTCAACCTTGCTGCCGGATAATTTCTGGAGAAGAGTGGATTTGCCTGAATTTGCCGGCCCGATGAAAACAACCTGCACAGCGCCTTCTTTTTTAATTGCCAATTGTTTTTTCTGAGTTTTGCTTTCTATCTGAGCTTCTTTTTTTAGCTTTGACAGCTTTTGTTTTATTTCGCTTCTTAGCTTTTCACAGCCTTTATGAGTAGGGCAGGTTCTAAGCATTCCCTGCAGAGCTGAAATTTTTTCTTTAGTTGCAACTGCCCTGCGAAATTTTTTCTCAGCTTCTACATATTCATAGGTTACGTTTGTTGGCATGCTTCTTTGAAGGAGATACGTATTTAAATCGTTTAAGGCTAAAAAAACACTATGTTACCTAATATATTCCAAAGCAAATTCTTCGTAGACGCTGCAGTAGCTGGTATTATCATATTTTCTGGTTTTATAGTAGCTCATTTTTTCAGCAGGGCAGTCGGCTTGATTATTAAAAAGTTCGACCTTACAGAAAAAATTAAAAAAATAGGAGTTAAAAATCCAAGCGGATTCCTGGAAAGCGCTATTAGATATATTATATACGCGCTTGCTATTATCGCCGCCCTGAACAGACTTGGAATTTTCAAGACAGTCTTCAGCATAATTGTTATAATAATTGCAGCAATCGCAATAATCGTGCTGTTTCTTAATTTTAGAGATTTTATTGCAAATGCTGCTGCTGGAATTTCCATCTACGGCCGTCATAAGTTCAAGCTGGGCCAAAAAATAAAGGTTGGTGAAATCGAAGGGAAAATACAATCGGTGAGCATAACAGGAACTAAAATCATTACAGAAAAAGGCGAAATTATTGTTTTTCCCAACACTTTTCTTTTAAAAAGCAAAGTAGAAATCATTAAATAACTTTCTTGCTTTCTTTTAGTTAGAATGGTAATCGCATACATACTTATAACCTCGAAATCCGGGGCAGAGAAGAATGTGGCTGAACAGCTTATGCTGCAGGAAGGCATAGAAGAAGCTGATGTGCTTTACGGAGAATACGATATAATTGCAAAAGTAAAAGTAGAGGATGTCTCCCAGCTTTCAGACTTTATCATGGAAAAAGTGCGTTCCATAGACGGCGTGCAAAGAACATCCACATTGATTGTAGCCAGCCCAAACGATTAAAAAATTTTATAAATTGACTGATTCTATTCTTTAGTATGGTAGTAACTGCATATGTTTTGATGATATCAAAATCCGGCGAGGAAAGGGAAGCTATAGGCGCTTTGAATAAACTAAAAGAAATTAAAGAGTCTAAAATAGTTTACGGCGAATACGATATTGTTGCAAAAATTCAAGTCGAAGACATCGGCGAATTAAATAATTTTTTGCTTGAAAAAATACGCCCGATTAAGCATATAGAGAAAACAGCAACATTAATTGTAGCTGCTTAGGCACCTAAATGATACTAGACGCAGTTTTAGGAATTATAGTCTCGCTATCCTTTATCTTAGGCGCATTTCTTTATCTTATAACCAAGGAAGAAGTGGATATTATTCTTAAAAAATTTAGCAATCCAATTCTTTCAAAAATGAATAAAGTTGCACTGGTGCCAATAGGATTGCTGGGAATAGTTTTAGCTTTGGCTACTATTTCTGATTATAAAGAACT